>CAZQFX010000079.1:0-8480 GCA_964592775.1 uncultured Actinomycetota bacterium | reverse complement strand
AAACCATAAAATGTTAACTGGGCAAACGCTCAGAGCACGAGTCCAATGGCTGGATAAACCTGCCACATTTGCCCCCCCCATTATCGCGGCCACCGGGTCTACTGCGTCACATTGCCGAAGGGACGCTGCGGGTACATCTCGCGCAGGTTGGTGAAGGTGTTGTTGATCTCCATCGCCGCCGGCATCTCCCGCGTCAGCACCTGGTGGCGACGCTATGGAGCGCGCCCCGGAAACGCTCCCGGCCTGGCCCCAGGCGAACCCGAAGCGCGCCTATCCCGGAGAGGCGGCGGCGCGGTCGATGCGGCTGACCTCGCGCTTCTTTTCGCGCACGTAGTCGTTGATGGCGTCGAGGTTAAGGCACTGGTTGAGGAAGGAAAGCTCCTTCAACAGCTCCCTGGCCTGTGCCGTGTCCTTGCAGGATATGGAGGCCTCGATGCGGCGCGATATCCCCCGCGCCGTGTTCTTGATCTCCTCCCGCATCTCCTGGCGGTCGCAGATCACCGGGTTCCTGCAACTGGGACATTCCCGGAAGGTGAGAGGGCCGCAGCACATGGCGTTGCCGATGTGCCGGAACTCCTCGCCGCTCCCCTCGTAGCCGCAGCGGTCGCAGGTGACGTCCATGGATGACCGGGCCGCCTACTTCTTCTCGTACTTGTCGCACTCGGCGTCCCCGGCGCCGCAGGGCTTGGCGGTATAATATTCGCTCTTGCCGTCCGACTCCCGCTGCACGCAGTCTCCCCGGCTGGGGTCCTCCTTCAGCGGGAAGAACCACTTGCACTCTCCACAACTCATCCTCATACCTCCTTTTTAAGCCATTCCGATCCCTGGTTCCATAGCGACCCGGTCAATTCCCGGCAGCCTGCCGCTATCCGCCCATGGTGACCTCGAGATTCCTGGAGGCGAATGTTTCCACGATCTCTGATCACCCGTCCTCCTCGCATCCTTCCCCCTCGGGAAGGGATGATCGAGCCCGAAGATCTCGCGCCCTACCCCGGCGCTAGGATGAAGAACACGTTTTGCCAAAACCGCCCTCTCAGCCTCCGATGGCCGCGTTCAGCCCCCTGTCCTCCAGCACGTCCAGCAGGTCGTCCACGTCGCTCACGGCCATGCTCTCCGTGTCCCTGTATTCCCACTCCATCCCCAGCCAGCGGTACTTGTCCTGGCACCAGTTATGGAAGGGGAGCAGGTCCACCTGCAGGATGCTGGGCCCCAGGCGCTTCAGGTAATCGGCCACTTTTTCCATCTGTTCCACCGTATCGTTGAAGCCGGGGATGACCGGGAGGCGGATGATGATCTCCTCGCCGGCCTCGGCCAGGCGGCCGAGGTTGGAGAGGATGGGGGAGTTGTTGACCCCCGTGCGCAGGATATGCAGCTTTCCGCTCATGCATTTCACGTCGTAAAGGAATATGTCCACGTAGGGACGCATGGCTTCGAGCACCTCCCACGCGCAGAAGCCGCTGGTGTCGAGGCAGTTGTGGATGCCGCGCTCCCTGGCCCCCCGCAACAGCGCGACGGTGAACTCGGGGAAGGCGGCCGGTTCCCCCCCGGTCACCGTCATGCCGCCCCCGGAGTTGAGGTAGAAAGGGACGTCCCTCTCCACCTCGTCCAGGATCTCCTCCACCGTTTTGGCCTCGCCCACCGGGATAAGCGCCCCATAGATACACGCCTCCACGCATGCCATGCAATGGCCGCAGCGGGAAAGGTCGATCTTATGGTAATGTTCGTTGTCGCCGTCCTGGCCGAGCGCGATGGGCGGCTGGACGGCTTCCCGTCCGCAAGCATTGAAACAGCGACCGCACTGCCGGCAGAGGGACTGCTTCCAGTAGAGCTCGGGAAAGAAGTTTATGCATTCGGGGTTGTGGCACCACGCGCAGTTGAGCGCGCATCCCTTGAGAAAGACGGTGGTGCGTATGCCCGGGCCGTCGTTGATGGAGTAGCGCTGTATGTTGGTGACTATAGCCTCAAGACTCATCTACACCCCCCTTGAGCCGTCGCGGTACGCGAAGGCGGCCGCCCGCGCCGGCGCGGACCGCGGCTACGTTCCCCGCTCGAACCTAGGCCTTCTCGAGGGATTTCTCCACCTTCTCTTCCTGCAGCTCGTTCACGACCACCCAGCCGTAGCACTTCGGGCACTCGCGGTAGGCGGTCTCGGCGTCGAGGGTGGTGTTGTAGAGGTAACGGAACTCCGATTTCACGCCCTCGTATCCGCAGCTCTCACACTTGATCACTTCTCCACCTCCCTATTTCCCGTGGAGGATATCCCGTCCCGCATGCCACGCCGACCGCGTGGTTTCCGGGGGCGTGACATCTCCGGCATCCGTTGCATCGGGTTCGTTGATGATGACCAGCTCGCCGCAGGCGGGGCACCGCCGCAGGGTTGCGGACCCCACCCCCCCGGCCTGGGCGAGGTAGGTGAACTCCGTGAGGAATCCCCCGCAACCGCAACTAGTACAAGTGACCATTTCGCTTGCCCCGCATCCGAGCCCGGTTATTTCTCCCGCAGTTGGCGCTGGGGACGGAATTCGGGATCCCACATGAATTCGCTGGTGTCGGTGCGCATGCGGTCGATTTCCAGGAACTGCGGGCAGTCGGCGGCGTCTGTGTTGTCGAAGACCACCTTGTTCTGCTCGCCCTGCTTGATCGCCGCGCAGATGCCGTCTCCAGCGGCCGAGACCGAACTCTGCCGGAAGTTCCTGCACATGGCGCAGGCCTTCTCCGGCATCTCCCGCCGCCCCTTGCTGATGGCGCCCTGGATCAACTGCTGGCGCATCTGTTCCCAATCGGTCATCGCTCTACCCCCTTCTCGAGCGGCCACATACCTTTTACCTGAATGTCGTACCCACGAGCTACCCGCCCGGCTCCCGCGCGTTGCGGCTTGCGCGACGAGCTACCCGCCCAACTCCTGCACGTTGCGGGCGATGATGGTGTCCTGGGTCTTCTTGTTCAGGTCCACGAAGTGGGCGCTGTAGCCGGCGATGCGCACGATGAGCTCGGGGTACTTCTCCGGCTCCTTCTGGGCCGCCTTCAGGGTCTCGTTGTCCACCATGTTGAACTGCACGTGGTCGATGCCCAGCTCGGCCCAGGTCTTGATGTAGGAGTACCACACGTTGAACCCCTTCTCTCCCGCCAGTTGCTGCGGCGACAGCCTCTGGTTGAGGAGAGTTGCGCGCACGTCGCCGATATGGTCGATCTTGGCTACCGAGCGCATCACCGCCGTCGGCCCCTTCTTGTCCATCCCCGCCCCCGGAGAGCAGCCGCCGTCGTAGAGGGTGTCCCCCAGCCTGCGCCCGTTGGGCAGCGCCCATACCTTGGTGGCGTTGGTCACGTAGGCCGCGATGTTCTCCGGCAGGGGAGGCCAGGGGTTGCCCGTCGGGTCCTTTATCTCCCAGGAGTGCCTGGCCACGTCCTGATGGCAGCGCACGTGCACCCGGTCCACGTAGTCGTCGTCGTTGCCCCACTTGGGCGCGCGCACGAAGTCCATGCGCATCTCCTCGCAGCCCTCCCAGTTGGCCTTGAGGGCCTCGACGAGCTGGGGCATGGTGTACTTGTTCTCCTCGAAGACCAGCTTCTTCACCGCCGCCAGGCTGTCGCCCGTCTCCATCCAGGCGAAAAAGGTGATCCAGGAGTTGCCGCGCTCGGAGGGATGGGAGGAGTCCACCCCTTCCTCCACGCACCTCTCGTAGAGGCCGGAGAGCAGCGGCCGCGGGTCGAGGTGCTCCGCCATGTAGCGGCCGCCGTTGGTCAGCTTGACCAGGGTGTCCATCATCCACTTCACCTGGGTGTACCAGGCCTGGTGCAGCTCCTCGTAGCTCTGGAATCCCGAAGCGTCCCCGGTATGGGGGCCGAACTGCATCTGCAGGGTGTTGTCGTATCCGTCGAACAGAGCGTACTCGACCGCCTTGGCGGCGATGATGGTGGCGTTGGCCATGCGGAAGGGCTGGCATCCCAGCTTGGTGTCCGGGCAGGGCGACATGCAGGCCTGGTGCACCCAGCGGCGCGCCTCCTTCAGGGGGTGCTTGTGCCAGTGCATGGCGTTGGTGATGAGCACGGGATCGTTGCGCATGGACGGATACCCCAGTCCCTGCCTGATGCAATCGAAGACCTGCCGCAGCGTCTGCATCCTCACCCCGGGGTGGTAGCGGAAGGCGAAGGTGGGGTTGGCCACCCTGACCATGCGCGCCGCCTCCAGCAGGCAGTCGGTCATGTCGTTGCAGGCGTCGGTGCCGTCCTCGTTCACCCCGCCGATGGTCCACACCCAGGTGCCGGTGATGCCCTGCAGGGTGTCGCGGGCGAGCATGAGCCAGAACCAGCCCACCTCGTAGCAGCGGATGAGGAACTCGCCGGTGAGGTCCACCGCTTCCTCGTGGCTGATGGTGCCCTCGGCGTTCACGTCCTTTTCGTAGTAAGGGCCATGCCAGTAGTCCGGGCGGCAGGGCCAGGCGCCTTCGCAGGCCTCGTAGCGCACCGCTATCTGGATGAAGTGGTCGAACTGCAGCGACTCCTGCAGGTGTTCCGGCGGGCGCGCCGGCACCTTCTCGCACACCTCGGCGATGCGCAGAAGCTCCGCCCTGCGCGCGGGGTCGCTCTCGAAGTTCTCGGCCACGATCCTCGCCAGGCGGCTGTAGCGCTTCGCCCAGCGGATGACCGCCTCCAGCACCACCTTCATCGACTTCCACACGTCGAGCTTCTGGTAATAGGGGAGTTCGTCGGGATCGGGGACCTTGTTGTATATGTGCTCCTCCGCTTCCGCGATCCTCTCGTCGATCTCCGCGATGATCCCCTCCAGGCCCAGGCGGAACATGTAGTCCCACTGCTTGGTGGCGTAGCCGATCCTCGCTATGGGCAGCCCCCAGCCGATGACCCCGGTGAGCAATTTCACGATCTCCTCCGGAGGCACGAGGTTGAAGACCCTGGCCCCGGTGCAGATGGGATTCCAGTAATCGCACAGCTCGCGGATGATGGCCAGGTTCTCGTTCTCGGGATCCGGGATGACGGTGCGGTCGTTGTAGAGGTCCTCGTTGAGGAGGAAGAGGATCTCCGGGTGCCAGATAATGGTATGGGGGCGCGAGCCCAGGTATCCCATGATCTGCGCGTTGTCCTGGATGAAGATGGTGATGTTGTCGAAGACGTTGGCCAGCGCCTTGGCGTAGCGCATCCTGAGGCTGTCCGCCTCGTTGGCCTTGAAGGCCTCGGTGAAGAGCAGGGCCCTCTCCAGGTCCAGCTTGACCCCGGGATTGTACCCCGAGCCCTTGGCCCCTTTCTTCCACACCGCCTTGCGCAGGTAGTCGAGCCGCTGCGAACGCTTGTGTTCGGCCCACCACCACCATTGCCCGCTCTTCTCGATGTCCTCGATGGAGCGCATCTCCACTGCCGACATTTCTTTACCCCCTTTTCAAACGTCCGTTGAGCGACCGTTTTGCGACCAGACTGCACGGCCTGTATGGTCAAAGCCTGGGTTATGCCTGGATGCCTGCGGTTCCTGGCGCGTCCGTTGAAGCAGATCGAGCTGCGGATGGAGGGCGGTGTTTGCGAATTATATTTCTTACTTTATTCAGTTATGCGAAATCCCATTCCAGACTTAACTTTCTACACCGTGTATTTAGTAACCAGTTATTAATATAGCCTGTATATTGCCTGCTAGAATGCCGGATGTTGTTGCCCTTATTTTAGTAAAGGTGAATATAAAAAGCAAGCACTATTTCTCTCACATTCGTACAGAACGTCCCTGTTCTATTCAAGGCCGGATCAAGGGATTCTCGCTCCCGCGGCAAGACGGGCATCTTACTATCGATACGCGACGGATGCTGTTTTGACAGTACCCTTTATGTGGGATAACATCTGATTCAATGGGGGTTCGACATGAAAAAAGAGACCGAGAACTGGCTCGGATCGGCTCAATACGACCTTGATACGGCAGGGCATATGCTCGCAGCAGGACGCTATATATACACCTTCTTCATGTGCCACCTGGCGATAGAAAAATGCCTCAAGGCCAGGATAATCGAGGTAACGGGGGAAGCACCCCCCAAGAGCCACGATCTTGGCTATTTAATGGATCTAGCCGGCGTCTCACCAGATGAGGAGATGGAAGGATTTATCTTCGAGCTTGGTAACATAAGCGTAGTAACCAGATACCCTGATGATTTCAGGCGGGCGATGGAGGACTATTCCCAGGTAAGAGCACGGGTAGCGCTGGAGAGAACGGAGCGTGCGTTCAAGTGGATCAAGGACTCTATAGGATCGTAGAAGAGTACAGGAAAAGACTTATTGATCTCGGGATCATGGTAGAAAAGATCTTTCTCTTTGGCTCCCACGCCCGGGGGATTGCGGACGAGAACAGCGATATCGATCTTCTGGTCATCTCCAGGGATTTCGGGGGCATGGACCTTTACGAGAGGCTTTCATTGCTGGGCCGGGCTCGCAAAGGGATCCCGGTCCCCATGGATATCATCGGTTATACGGAAGAGGAAATATTCTCCAAGGACGAGGAGTCGTTCGTAAAGCATGAAGCGATCGGAATGGGTGTAGAGATCCCCAGGGCGACATGATGGTATGGGCTGACCGGGAACACCGGTCCAGGCTTTAGGCGTTTCTTCTTGCCACCCACACTTCCCGCACAAGGACTTTTTCTTGCCACCCACATTTGCGGCGGGGGATGCTGCCCTATTTCCCCTTGAAGACGGGGTCGCGCTTCTCGCGGAAGGCGGCGATGCCCTCACGCGCGTCCTCGCTCGCCAGGGCCCTTCCCATGATGGCGTTTATCTCCTCCCGCTTCTCCTGCGAGAGAGGTTCCACCCCGCTCAGTAAGCGCAGCGACCTCTTGTGCCCGGCCACCGATATGGGGGCGTTGGAGGCGATCTCGTTCGCGAGATCCTCCGTGAACGCCTCCAGCTTCTCCTCGGGGACCAGGTAATCGAGCATCCCCATCTCGAAGGCCTGCGAAGCCTGGAAGAGGCTGGCGGTGAAGAAGACTTTTTTGGTAGTGGGGTAGCCGAGGTTGCGCAGGAAACGGTTCAGCCCCTCCGGGGGGTACACGATACCCAGGCGCGCCGGGGGCATGCCCATGCGGCATCCCACCGCCCCCACGCGCAGGTCGCAGGCCATGCTGGTCTCGCAGCCGGCCCCCACGCAGTAGCCGCGGATCATGGCGATGACCGGGAAGGGGGCGTCCTCGATGGCGTCCAGGCCGAACTGCAGGGGGCCCTTGGCCTCGATCCGTTTCTGGATGTCCGCGGGGATGCCCTCGGGCAGGGCGGAGAGGTCCATGCCGGCGGAGAAGGCCTTCTCGCCCGCGCCCCGCAGGATGGCGCAACGTACCTTCCCTTCCTCCGCCAGTTCACCCAAGGCCCGGGCCAGGGAGACCAGCAGGGTGGAGGAGAGGGCGTTGCGTCGCTGGGGCCGGTTGAGCGTGAGTACGGCCAGGTCTTCTTTCCTCTCGACCAGGAGTTCGGCTTCTTCGTTCATCTCTCGCTCCTTTACCATATCCGGGTGGAAAGCAGTGAACGGCGGCCGCTCGCCGACCTCGCCGTCACCAGTCCATTATAGCCCTGCGCGTGCTTCTCAACCGGCGTACTGTTTGCGCAGCTCCTTCAATGGCGTCTGCCTGCCGGATGCGTGAGCGTCCTTGCCCGAAGGTCGCACGATATGCGCCTGGACGGGCGTTCTCCTCAACCGGCGTACTGTTTGCGCAGCTCCTTCTTGAGGATCTTGCCGGTGAGGGTCCGGGGGATGGCCTCGACCACGGTAACCCGCTTGGGGATCTTGTAGCGGGCCAGCTTACCCTCGCAGAAGGCCTCGAGTTCCTCCACGCTCACCGGGTCATCCGGGTCCTCCGGCAGCAGCAGGGCGTGCCCGACCTCCCCCCATTTCTCGTCCGGCATGCCGATGACGGCGACGTCCTTTATCCTGGGGTGTTCCATGAGCACCTTCTCCACCTCGGCGGGGTAGACGTTCTCGCCGCCGCTGATGATCATGTCCTTCTTGCGGTCCACGATGTAGATGTAGCCGTCCGGGTCCACGGTGGCCAGGTCGCCGTAGTGGAACCAGCCGTCCTTCATGGCCTCGGCGGTCTCCTCCGGCATGTTCCAGTATCCCAGCATGACGTAGGGTCCGCGGGAGCATATCTCCCCCACCTCGCCGGAGCCGGGCGCCACCTCCGTGCCGTCATCCCTCAGCACCTTGACCTCGGAGTGGAACAGGGGGATGCCCGCGCTGCCTATTTTTTCCATGTTGGAACAGGAGAGCACGATGGAGGTCTCGGTGCACCCGAAGACCTGGACCAGAAGGGGGACCTTCATCTGGCCCACGATGCGGTCCAGGAGTTCCTTGGACGCCGGAGAGCCTCCGATGCCCACCCCCCGCAGCGAGCTCAGGTCGTAGCGGTCGAAGCTCGGGACGTCGAGCATCATCTGCAGCATGGTGGGGACCGCCCCGAAATGGGTGACCTTGTGTTCCGAGATGATCTGCAGCGCCTCTTCGGG
>CAZQFX010000078.1:0-12954 GCA_964592775.1 uncultured Actinomycetota bacterium | reverse complement strand
TGGAGATAGACAAGATGGGCCGCGTCAACCTGCGCGCCCTCGACCTCAAGATCCCAGACCATATACCCGACATGGGGCCGCCGCGGGACGACAGGAGGCCCGAGGGAAGGAGGGACTCCAGGCAGCAACCACGATACCAGCCCGGGCAGCAGGGCAGCCAAGGTGGCGGGAACAGGGGCAGGGGAGATTCGGACCGGCCGAGACAGGACAGGAACAACTGGTAACGGATACCTGTTTCCATGGAGGAACGGCAATACGAGCTCTCTGAGAACGAAAACGGCATCCGCATCCTCACGGAGCGGATGCCCAACCTGCGCAGCGTAACTTCCGGCTTCTGGGTGGGCGTGGGGTCGCGCGACGAGCCCCGGGAGCTGTCAGGCATAAGTCACTTCATCGAGCACCTCCTCTTCAAGGGCACCTCGCGGCGCACCGCCAGGCGCATAGCCGAGGAGTTCGACGCCATGGGCGGCGAGCTCAACGCCTTCTCGGCCAAGGAATACACCTGCTTCTACTGTAAGGTCCTGGACGAGAAGGTGGAGGAATCGTTCGAGGTGATGGCGGACATGCTCCTGCGTTCGCTCATGCGCCCCCAGGACGTGGACGCGGAGAGGAAGGTGATCCTCGAGGAGATAGCCATGCACGAGGATTCCCCCGACGATATCATCCACGATCTCTTCGTCTCCGCCCTGTGGGAATCCCACCCGCTGGGACAGAGCGTCCTGGGATACCAGAACGTCGTCCGCACCCTGGAGAGCGAGGACATGATCTCCTATTTCGGGCGCTTCTATCACCCGGAGAACATAGTGGTGGCCGCGGCCGGCAATATCGAGCACGCCGTGATCGTGGACCTGGTGGAGAGGCTGATGGACGCCGATGGGGGGCAGAGCAGGCACGAGCGGCACAGCTTCGTGCCGGAGATACGGCCCCATACCGTGGTCTATGACCGCCCCACCGAGCAGGCCCACATCGTGCTGGGCACGCAGGGACTGCAGCGGCAGCACCCGGCGCGCTTCGCCCTGGCGGTCCTGGACAACATCCTAGGCGGGGGGATGAGCTCCCGGCTGTTCCAGAAGATAAGGGAGGACCGTTCCCTGGCCTACTCCGTCTTCTCCTATCACTCCATGTACGTGGAGACCGGCCTGATCGCCGTCTACGCTGGGACCAGCCCCGAGAACACCGGCGCGGTGCTCGAGCTGATAAAGGAGGAGATAGAACTGCTCCTGGAGAAGGGGATCACCCCGGAGGAGCTGGAGCGCGCCAAGGGGCACATCAAGGGCAACCTGGTGCTAAGTCTCGAGGACAGCGGAAGCCGCATGACGCGGTTGGGAAAGGCAGAGATATGCCAGGGTGAGATACTGAGTCTGGACGAACTGCTGAGGCGCATAGACGCGGTAACGGCGGACGATGTACGACGGTTGGCCAAGGATCTCTTCGGGAAGAGGCAGCTGGTGGTGACGGCGATCGGCCCCTTCGGAGAGAAGGAGATCCAGGGCCACCTGTTCTGAGACGGGAACGGCGGGAAGCACGCCGTTCCCGTGCAAGTACGCGTGCCGACGCGCCGGAAAGGGGGATGTCACAGGTGAAGATCGGGGTATGCGGTGCGGGAGGCCGCATGGGGCGAGAGGTCTGCAAGGCGATATGCGCGGAGGACGGCCTCGAGCTCGCATGCGCGGTCGATCCCGGGTATGCGGGAAGGAGCCTCGACGAACTGGTGCCCGGCCTGGAGACCGGCCTGACGGTTGCGGCGAGCGTCGAGAGCCTGGTCGAGAACGGGGTGGAGGTGATGGTCGATTTCTCCCTCTCATCCGCGGCGCGGGAAAACGTTCCCTACGCGCTGGAACGGAAGATACATTGCGTCGTGGGCACCACCGGGTTCGATGGCGGGGACCTCGAACGTTTCAGCAGGGCGGCGGCCGGGAGCAGGGTAGGATGCCTGGTGGCGCCCAATTTCGCCATCGGCGCGGTACTTATGATGGAGTTCGCGCGCCGCGCGGACCGTTTCATGACTGGGTGTGAGATAGTGGAGATGCACCATCCCGCCAAGCTGGACGCGCCCTCGGGGACGGCCCGGCTTACGGCGCGCGGCATCCTCGAGGCGCGGGGGGAAGAAAGCGCGGATGAGAGCGAGGCGGGCCCGCGCGGGCTCGACTTCGGAGGCATCCACGTGCACTCCGTAAGGCTGCCCGGGCTGGTCGCGCACCAGGAGGTCGTCTTCGGGGGGCAAGGGCAGGCGCTTACCATCCGGCACGACAGCTTCGATCGCACCTCCTTCATGCCCGGCGTGGCCCTCGCGGTGAGAAAGGTAAGCGGCTTGAAGGGGCTGGTGGTCGGCCTGGATAAGCTCCTGGACCTGTGACCGCAAAAGGGGCGATACATCGCGAGTTAAACAGGCGTGATCGTATAAGAAGTCAGAATGGGGTCGCGTCTTCGATCTTCGGTTTTCAATGAAACAAGGGGTTCTTCGTGGGCTTTTCTACAGAAGCGGAGACCGAAGACACGGCGCCATACATCATCCCAACATCGATCACCCACGCTTCTTGGATAAGAACTTCGCCTTCATGCGGGAGAACCCGATGATCCCCGGCAACCATCCGGCACCGGGGATAAAGGGTATCGTAACCCGTACGTTGAAATACAGTTTGAGGCTTCAGGGAGGGTGTTTTTATCCCTGAAGGGAGAAACGCCGCCAACCGTCATGCAGCGAAGGGTGTGGGAGCAGTTATGGCCGCTGTAAAAAAAAGCTCCGCGAAAAAAATGAAAAAGGGCGGAGAGGGAGGCCCTCGGAGAAGCGGTAAGGCGGGAACGCGCCGCACGGGCGGGGAGAGAGGTCTGCCGCGCAACCTGCGCGAGATCTACGGTTTCATCATCATCACCTTGGCGATACTGATCTTCCTGGCGATTTTCCTCGATGCGCTGGGGCCGGTGGGCAGGGCCCTGGACCTCTTCTTCTCCTATCTCGTGGGTGGCGTGCGCTTCGCCCTGCCCTTCGTCCTATTCGCCGTGGGGCTCGCGCTTCTCCTCGGCCGCCTGGGGGATATCGCATCGGAGGAAAGGGAAGGTTGGCGGCTGACATGGGTGGAACTGGCGGGAACGGCGGTGATCCTCGTGGCGGTATGCGCCCTGCTCCACCTGCGGGTGGGGGAACCCGAGGCCATGTTTACCCGCGCCAGTCTCGAGGGGGGAGGCGGCCTGGTGGGAGGGGTCATCGCCTGGCCCCTGGTGAAGCTCTTCAGCGAAGCGGGAGCTTACGTTCTGGTCATGGCCATGCTCGTCGTCGGCATCCTGCTCTTCACCGGGTTGGTGATATCGAAATACTTCCAGGACAGGGTGGAGAAAAGGCGCCGCTTGCGCGAGGAGAAGAGGAAGGGCCTGTCCGGGCGCAAAGCGGCGGCGCTGATGGTGGAACCGCCGCCGCCGGACGAGCGGACGGAGGAGAAGGCGGAGCGTGAGCGGCCAGCCGCGAGGGAGCCGGAGCCGGTGATGCCGGAACCGCCGAAGACGCCGGACACGCACCCGGGGATAGCGGCGCCCCCGCAACTTATAACCGAGGACACGGGACAGATGGCCATCGAGGTGGAGGAGAAGGAAAAAGGTAAGGCGTACCGCCTCCCTCCGCTGGAGCTGCTGGGCAGGGCGGCGGACCGCAGCCCCATCTCGCATAAAAGCGTCAACGAGAGCATCACCATCCTGGAGAAGACCCTGAGGGACTTCGGGGTCGACGCGGCGGTGACGCGCGTAATTCGGGGCCCCACGGTGACCAGGTTCGAGGTGGAGCTGGGGTCGGGGGTCAAGGTAAACCGCGTCCTGAACCTGAGCGACGACATCGCCTATGCCCTGGCGTCGCCGGATATAAGGATCATCACTCCCATACCAGGCAAATCGGCCATCGGGATCGAGATCCCCAACCGGGAGAGGGACCTGGTGACCCTGGGGGATATAATGTCCACGACAAAAGCCCGCAAGGCGTCCTCCCCGCTGCGGGTAGGGCTGGGGATGGACGTCTCGGGACAGCCCATAATGGTGGACCTGCGCGAGATGCCGCACCTCCTCCTCGCCGGCGCGACGGGTACGGGGAAGAGCTGCTGCATAAACTCGATGGTGGCCTCCGTGCTCCTGACTTCGCCGCCGCAGGAAGCGCGCATGCTCATGATAGATCCAAAATACGTGGAGCTCTCGCACTTCAACGGCATCCCCCACCTGCTGGCGCCGGTGATCACCGACCCCAAGAAAGCTTCCGGAGCGCTGGCCTGGGTGGTGCGCGAGATGGAACAGCGCTACCAGCAGCTCTCCAGGGCGGGGGTCAAGAACATCACCGCCTACCGTGCTGCGTTCAAGGAAGGACTCCGCGAGGAGGTCGACGAGAAGGGCGAAAAGCAGTTCACACATATGCCCTACATACTGGTGGTCATCGACGAGCTCGCCGACCTCATGATGGTGGCTCCGGCCGAGGTGGAGGATTCCATCGCCAGGATCGCCCAGATGGCGCGGGCGGTCGGCATACACCTGGTGGTGGCGACGCAGCGCCCTTCCGTCGATGTCGTCACCGGCCTCATCAAGGCCAATATGCCGTCGCGCATCGCCTTCACCGTCGCCAGCCAGGCGGATTCCCGCGTCATCCTGGATGTCGGTGGGGCGGAGAAACTGGTGGGCCACGGAGATATGCTCTTCCTGCCGGCGGGTAGCTCCAAGGCGTTGCGCGTGCAGGGTGCTTACATCAGCGAACGCGAGATAACGGCGATAATCGCCTTCATCAAACGCCAGCGCCAAGCGGATTACCAGGCAGAGATAATGGTGGAGGCGGCGGGCGAGAGAAGGGAGCAGGCGCGCGACGACGAGCTGCTCGAGGAGGCGATCGAGATCGTGGTGCGGTCCGGGGTAGCCTCGGCGTCGCTCCTGCAGAGGAAACTGCGCGTGGGATACGCGCGCGCGGCGCGCCTGGTCGATCTCATGGAGGAGCTCGGTGTCGTCGGAGGTTACGAGGGGAGCAAACCGAGAGCGGTGCTCATGACCCTGGAGGAACTGGACGAGAGGAGAAGGCGGGCGGCCCTGCGGGCCGAGGAAGCGGGCGGGGTGTGATACGAGGCGGCGAGGGGTTAAGGGTATCATTCCTGCAGGGATATTATGGCTGTTAGAAGACTCTGGTATAATCTACCCCATAGGATAGAGGCAGGAGGTCGTGGTGGCCAACAGGTTGGCTCAGGAAGTTGAAAAGATACTTTCGGCAGCGGTCGGGGACTTCATCGCCAAGGCGACGGTGAAAAAGAACTGCGAGCTGATCGGGACGACGCCGGACGACCTCACCGCCGAGCAACTGCCCGCGTTGGCTGAGAAGATCGAGAAATCCGTATCCTTCTTTTCCGGTAAGGATGTTGGAGGCGGCGTGGCGGAGAAGATAAAAGCCGTCAAGGTCTGAGCCAGTACACCTTCCACGTAGATCGCGAACAGCGCAGGAGATCCAGTTCCCGCAGGTCTCGTGCGCGGGAAAGCGCCTAAAGCCGGTGTGGTCTGTTCGACCGGCTTTTCCGTACACGGCGGTCTTTTTCAGCATGCCGGCAGGCGCGGAGCCGTCATCGATCGCGTCTTGAGCCCGCGGAGTGTGCGATGCTTGGCCCGGGATCCGGCCTCGGCCCGCAAGGCATGCGTGACCGGAGGAGGGATGACCATGGATGGTGAGAGGGCGTTCTTCCTTCTCGCCCTGGGATGCCCCAAGAACGGGGTCGGCTCCGGCCGCTTTACATCCGCTCGCACGGAAGCGGGTTGGCGCGGGGAGGAGAAGCCGGAGGACGCGGAATTGCTCGTGGTGAACACGCGTTCCTTCATCGTGCCGGCGGTCGAGAAGTCGATCGAGGCGGTGTTGGAGACCGCCGATATGAAGGAGAACGGGGCCCGGTGTCTCGTGGTGGCGTCATGCCTGGTGGCGAGGTACGGGACGGCCTCGCTGCGGACCCTGCTGCCGGAGGTGGACCTGTTCGTGGAGCCCGGGGACTACGGGCGTTTCGAGGTGAGGACCTGGCGGAGTTCCACTGCCTGCGCGAATTCTTGGCCGAAGCACGTTTTGACTGGCTGGTCCACTTCGGCTATTCTCAGGAGGAAGGCACGCCGGCGTTTTCCCTGTGAAAAGGGGTTACGGAACCGTCGTCCGCAAGCGCATGGACGAGATAGCCGCGCTGGGCGGGGAGATCATGCGCGAGAAGGCATCTGCCATGGCGGGGAGGAGGATGCGGGTTTTCGTGGAGGGGATGAGCTCGGAAGTGCCGGGTTTCCGGGAAGCACGGTCATGGAGGGAGGCGCCGGAGATAGACGGAGTCAGCTTCATCCCGCATGGTGAGGGGACAGGCCCGGGAACCTTCTGTAGGGTCCGGATCACCGCGAGCGAGGGGATAGATCTGGTTGGCGCTATCGAAGAAACGGCGGGAGACTCTTGAGCGCATGATGGCCGAGGGCAACTGCAATCTGCCCAATGCGCTCACTTTTTCGCGCATTCTCATCGCTCCCGCCTTCGTGTTTCTTCTCTCCGACGATAACCGCTTCAAGAACGCCCTTGCCGCCGCGGCGGTCGGCGTTGCCGCTCTCACCGATTTCCTTGACGGGCACCTGGCGCGTAAACTGGGAGAGGAGACGAGGCTGGGCCAGTTCCTCGATCCCCTCGCGGACAAGATATGCATCTCCACCGCGTTCGTCATGCTCTCCGTGCGAGGCAGGATCCACGCATGGGTACCGGCGGTGATCATAGGGCGCGAAGCGGCGATGACCCTCTTCCGCGTCTACGCGGGGACGCGCGGCTCGTCGGTGCCCGCCAGCATATGGGGAAAACTGAAGACGAACTCGCAGCTCCTGGCCCTTATCGCGGTCATCCTGGAGAAGAAGGAACCGTCATATGCGGCCATGGAGAAAGCCGCTGTGGCCCTCGCCGTGGCCATGACCTTGTACTCGGGGTTGGACTACATGGTCAAGGCCAGCCGCTACCTCGATGCCACGGAGGGTGCCTGGAAGTGATCACCTGCTCGCTGCTGGCCGTGGGCGACGAGCTCCTGGACGGCAGGGTGGTAGACACGAACTCCGAGTTCATCGCCGGGAAACTGGCATCCCTGGGACTGAAGGTGGTCTCGCGTGTCATCGTCGGCGACGACGTGGGGGAAATAGAGGCCGCCTTGAGGATGGCCGTAGACCTGGCGGATGTGGTGATCGTCACCGGGGGGCTGGGTCCCACCGGGGATGATCTGACCCGGGAGGCGGTGGCGGAAGCCTTCGGCCTACCTCTCCGCCGGGATGCACAGCTCGAGGAAAGACTGGCGAGTTTCTTCTCCGCCATGGGCAGGGATATGTCTCCCACGAACCTGAAACAGGCGGACCTGGTAGGAGAGGCGGTACCTATCATCGCGCGGCTGGGCACGGCTCCCGGCCAGCGGCTCGAGGTCCAGGGGAAGCTGATATTCCTGGTCCCCGGGGTGCCGCGCGAGATGCGCGACATGATCGAGAGGGACGTAATTCCCTTGCTTGCGCAACGTTATGCCATACGGGAGGCTTCTCGCGGCGTCACGCTCGTAGTCGCCGCACGCCCCGAATCGGAACTGGCGGAGCAGATACAGGGCGCCCTGTCCGCATTGAACGGGGTAGGGGTCTCGTACCGCGCGATGATGGGGCAGATAGAGGTAAGGCTCTCGGCATACGATGACGCGGACCTGCTCGCGGAGGCGGAAAGGCGCGTGAGGGACGAACTGGGGCCCTGGGTGGTGGCGGAGGGGGGGGAGCCCCTGGAGGGAAACCTCGGCCGGACACTTATCGCCAGGGGGATGACCCTGGCCGTGGCCGAATCCCTTACCGGCGGCATGGTGGGAGAGAGGATAACCCGCGTTCCCGGCAGCTCGCACTACTTCCGCGGCGCTGTCGTCGCCTATACTTACGAAGCCAAGGAGAGGCTGCTGGGCGTGGACAGGCGCCTGCTGGATGAGAAAGGCGCGGTGAACGAGGAGGTGGGAAAGGCCATGGCCGCGGGCGTTAGGGAGAGATTCTCCTCTGATATCGGCCTGGCCTTGACCGGGATCGCGGGGCCGGAGCACGGCGGGGAGGCGGAGCCGCCGGGCACCGTGGCTTTCGGCCTCGCGGACGGCGCGAGGACGTACGGCTGGAAGTACCGCCTGCCGGGCGACCGCGAGATGGTGCGCCAGTTTGCGACCACGGTGATGCTGACCATAGCGTATTTCTACGTACGCGGCGAGGATATGTCGCATGTCCGCTGACAGGCTGAGGCTGTTCGTGGCCGCGGACATTCCGGATGAGGCAAGAGCGATCATCGCCTCGGCCATCGATGAGTTCCGGCTCGATGTCGCGGGCGCGCGATGGGTCGAGCCGCGTAACCTCCATATCACCCTCAAGTTCATAGGCTATTATGAGGAGGAAGGAATTGGCCGCCTGTCGAAACAGTTGCATGCGGCCGCGGAGCGGGCGGCGCCGTTCGAGGCCGTGCTGGGCGGGTGTGGTGCGTTTCCCTCGCCGGGCAGGGTACGCGTGATATGGGTCGGCATGGCGGACGGCGTGGAGGGGGCCGCGGCCCTGGCTCGCAAGCTCGACGCGCGCCTGGAGAGGGAGGGAGTGAAGCGCGAGGAGCGCCCGTTCCGGGGCCATCTGACTCTGGCGAGGTTGAGGCAGCCCCGCGACTGCACGGCGTTGCTGGAGGATATGGGCGCAAGGCTGGAACGGCTGCGGGAGATGGCCTTCGGGGTGAAGGAGATGGCCCTCTACCGGAGCGTCCATAGCCCGCGCGGTCCGATATACGACGTACTGGAGAGGATAAAGCTGGGAGGGGCCGCGGGTGAGGAAGGTTAAGCTTGCGCCGTCGCTGCTCAATTCTGATTTCAGCGACCTGCGCGAGGCCGTCTCCATCATCGAGGGCGTGGCGGACGCCGTCCACCTGGACGTGATGGACGGCAATTTCGTCCCCAACATCACCTTCGGCCCGCTGGTGGTAAAGGCGGTCAGGTCGCTCACCTCGCTGCCGCTCGACGTGCACCTCATGATCGCTCACCCCGCCGAATACGTGGAGGACTTCGTGAAGGCGGGCGCCGACTGGATATCCTTTCATATCGAGGTGACCAGGCATCCGGGGGAGATACTGGGCCTTATCCGCAGCCATTCCAGGAGGGCAGGCGTGGTGATCAATCCCCAGACCCCGGCCGAACGCCTGTTCGAATACCTCGATATCGTGGATTTCATCCTCGTGATGACGGTGATGCCGGGATTCGGGGGGCAGCAGATTATCCCGGAGGCGCTGGAGAAGGTAAGCACCTTGAAGCAGGAGGCGGCGAGGCAGGGGCTGGACATGGAGATAGAGGTCGACGGAGGGGTGAAGACGGAGAACCTGGATACCGTGCTCGAAGCGGGCACGGATATCGTCGTCGTGGGCTCGTCCATCTTCTCGGCTCCCGACCCGAGACAGGCCGCGTCGCGGATACGCGGCATCCTCGACCGCGAATGATCGGAGCCTATACGCAACGGCTACCGGAAAGAAACGATGGATGTGGTGGCGTTCAGGTGTTCACGCCCATGGTGACCAGGTTGTTCTCTCCGTTGTCGAATCTATCTCCCAGTCTCCTGCCCAGTTCCTCTCCTTCATCCATGAGATCCCAGAACTCTTCCCTGAAGTCCATCACGGGCTCCCAGATGGCCATCGTCTTGTCTGCATATGAGTTCTGGAAGACCTCCATATCTCGGCTGGCCGCCTCGAAGGCGACATCATCGTAGTTGATGAGGGCTCGCTTGATGCGCTCGATGATGCTCCTGCCTTCATCCTCGAGCTTGACGGTATCGTCGAGCATACTCTGAAAGCCCTCCGGTACGGGTAAGGCTTTGAATTGAGCGATACAGGCTTCCAGCGATGAGATATCCTCATCGAGATAGGCGATGATCTCAGCCGGGGTGGTGTTTTCAGCCACCTTTTCGGTGGCCCAGGGCTTGGAACTCCATTCCTCAACGATCTTTGACCACTCCGAGACGAACTGGAATACTCCCTCGGCATGGTCGGTATAGATCATCACCGTATCATAATAGGCCAAGAGTTCTTCATGCAGGCCGGCCATTTCCTGCGGGGGCTTCAGGGCGCTCAATTCCTGATATGCTTCGGCGATGTCCGTGGAAGCTTCCTCCGTCGACAGCTTGAGGGATTCATAGGCCTCGCTGAAGTCGATCTCTTCGTTATATTCCGCCGATATCCAGTCGGTATCGATCTTCTGGAAACCGGACATTACCTCCCCGTGGATGTCGCCAGCACGTTCACGGTATTTCTCCGGGCTCATGCCCCCGCCGAAGACGAACAGCACGAGCAAGAGAACCACGATGCCGGCAACGGCCAGGCCTGCCGGGATAAAGATAAGCAACCGCTTTCGCAGTCTCTTCTTTCTCTCGGCGATGAGGCGCTGGATCTCGCTCCTGCTGTATGCCCTGCCTGATGGCGACACTATCATATCCTGTGTTCCGGCCGGCGGTCGTTCGGCGCCGGAAGGGCCGGCCGGTGGCTGCACGAGTGTCGGTTGGCTGGCAGCATGTCCCGCACGTCCCGCTATAATGGCAGGCGGAACCTGCTGGAGCTGATGGTGGATAGGCTCCGAGACCTGCTGATGGGCATTGTTCAACGGGGAAGGTGCCGAGGGTCCGGGAGCCGGCATCGCCCCCTCTTGCGCATCGACGGAGGATGGAGCGTCCTGTCTGGCCACAGATCGCTTTATCTCTTTGCCCTCGATGTAAGCCTTCCGGAGTTCGGTGTCACTTGCCGTTTGCGCCGGGGGCGATTGCGCGGTTTGCCGAGAAGCATCTGCGGTAAAAAGAGGTTCGCCACATGTATTGCAGAAATACTGGCCTTCCTCCGTTTGCGAGCCACAATGCCTGCATATACCCATTCGATCACCTACCTATGATACGGACTGAAAACAGCACATTTTACCGACGTTGGTCTATTTACTGACGTTAATCTATCGGCAACGAAACGTGGGATACTTTATATCCATTGATCTTCTGCGCATAAGTGGTATCGGAATCGATGCCCGTTCAAGGCGGAGATTACATGGACAAGCGCCGCATTGCGGCAATATAATATTCATCAAGACATGAAAGGTCTTCGGGGCAGGGTGAAAACCCCGACCGGCGGTTATAGTCCGCGAGCCGCAAGGCAGAGCCGGCGAGATTCCGGCACCGACGGTTAAAGTCCGGATGGGAGAAGGCCTCCAGGCGGTCTCTTGTGGGCACCGGGTATTCTCCCGTCGCCCATTATTTATTGCCCCGACAGTGTGAGCGGCATACCGGAGCGGGCTCGAGGCGGACGGTGCCGCGAGGTGGAGATAGCCATACGGAAAGAGGCGGCACGGCGGCGTGACATCCGATGACCATGACCGGCGGTTGATGAGGAAGGCGCTTTCCCTGGCCGCCAGGGGGAAGGGGATGTGCCATCCCAACCCCATGGTCGGCGCGGTGGTGGTGCAGGGCGGCGAGATCGTGGGCAGCGGCTTCCACCGCGGCCCTTATACGCCGCACGCGGAGGCCGTAGCTCTCGAGCAGGCAGAAAGCAAGGCGAAAGGCGCGGCTATGTACGTGACTCTCGAGCCCTGCAACCACCAGGGCAGGACGCCGCCCTGTACCGACGCGATACTGGCATACGGCATCAGGAGAGTGGTGGTTGGCACGCGCGACCCCAATCCGCGCGTGCGCGGCGGAGGGCCGGAGAGGCTGCGGGCGGCGGGCCTGGCGGTCGAGGTCGGGCTCCTGGAGGAGGAAGCCCGGCGCCTCAACGCCGCGTACGAGAAATACGTGCTCACGGGCAGGCCGCTGGTCACGGTGAAGATGGCCGCCACGGCAGACGGGAAGGTGGCCGCGCGCGGCGGCGCCTCGCGGTGGATCACGGGCGAGAAGGCCAGGAAGCTGGTACACTCCATGCGGCGGGAGAGCGATGCGCTGATGGTGGGAAGGGGCACGGTGGAGGCGGACGATCCAGAACTGACGGTGCGCATGGTCCCCATGGGGGGCGCCAGGCACCCGCTGCGCGTGGTGGTGGACTCCCACCTCGCCATGCCGCTCGACTGCAGGCTAGCGAGAGGTGGCGGGCCGCCCGTGATCGTGGTGGTCTCGGACGAACACGATTCCGCGAAAGCGGAGATCATGCGCGAGAGGGGCATCGAGGTGCTGGAATTCCCGGGACGCGGCGGGCGGGTGGACCTTGACGGCCTCCTGCAGGCCCTGGGCGAGAGAGAGGTGGTCCAGCTGCTCGTGGAGGGAGGGCCCGCCCTGGTGGCATCCCTCTTCGAGAACGACCTCGCCGACAAGCTCGCCCTTTTCCTGGCCCCCAAGGTGTTCGGAGACGTCGCGGCGAGGTCGTGGATCGAGGGCAGGGAGGTCACGGACCCCGGCGAGGCGCTCCCACTCACCTGGAGGAAGGTGCGCCGGGTGGGGGACGACCTCCTGCTGGAAGCGGACATAGAGAAGCGGGAGTGACGTATGTTCACGGGCTTGGTCGAGGAAGTAGGGAGCGTGAAGGAGCTGAGGCGTCTCGGCGGGGGAGCACGCATCACCGTCGCGAGCGCGCGGCTCTCGGGCGGCCTGGAGACGGGCGACTCGGTGGCGGTTAACGGCGTCTGCCTCACCGTGGCGGAGAGAGGCGGCGGGAGCTTCACGGCGGACGTGTCGGAGGAGAGCCTGGCGCGCTCGACCCTGGGCGGGCTCGCGAGGGGCGCGTCGGTGAACCTGGAGAGGGCCCTGTGCCTGGGTGCCCGGCTGGGCGGTCATATCGTACAGGGGCACGTCGACGGGATGGGCAGCGTGAAGTCGGTGGCGGAATCCGGCGAGGGGCGCGTGTTCACCTTTGCCGTGCCGGCGGATATCGAAGATTACCTGGTGGAGAAGGGCTCCATCGCGGTGGACGGGATAAGCCTTACCATAAGCGCGCTGGAGGAGGGGGAGTTCAGCGTGTCG
>CAZQFX010000077.1:0-13243 GCA_964592775.1 uncultured Actinomycetota bacterium | reverse complement strand
CTCCTCTAGATACTGGCGGGGTCGCCTCCCGCGCGGGAGGCGTGGATTGAAAGATTGAAGCGATTGGGACTATGCTATATTTTGCATGATGGAGTATTGGGGCGAAGGAGGCCGGCCTTGAAGACTTATCGTTTCTCTATTGTGATCGAAAAAGACGCGGATGGGTATTTCGCTTTTTCACCCGAACTGCAGGGTTGTTACACCCAGGGCGGCACATACGAAGAAGCCTACGAGAATATCAAGGACGCCATAAGGTTGCATGTCGAAGACCGCCTGGAAAACGGAGAGGACATACCCCAGGTCGAAGCCTTAAGCCTGACCTCCCTGGAAATCGCGGTATGACGGAAAGACTGCCTCGCATCACCGCCCCGGAGATGATCCGCGTATTGGAGAAATCGGGCTACATCCTGTCCCGCCAAAGCGGAAGCCACAAGATTTACAGGAATCTTGAAGGAAAGCGGTAACCGTACCTTATCATGCCGGAAATATCCTTCACCCCAAGATCGTAAGGAATATCCTCAGGGATTTGGGTTTATCGGTAGAAGAACTCAAGGAACTCCTCTAATACCGCTCCTGTCAGGGGATCTTCTCCACGCGGAAGGAAGTGCGCCAAGGGGGAGCGCCGTGGCGCATGTACACCACGCCGCTGCCGCGCAATCCCAGGCTCTTGGCCTCGCGGTAGACGTAGATGACCGCGTCCCGCGCGCGGGCCCCCAACTCAGCCCCGGCGTTGTGCACGTGCATCTCCAGGTTGTGGGAGTCGAGGCCGGCCAGCCGCCCCACCTTGCGGGCGTCGACGTAGCAACGCTTCGATTTGAGCATCAGCCAGTCGCCCGCTTCCCGCGCCTGCAGCCTCAGCTCCTCGCCCTCTTCGCCCAGGCATTTGCCCGCCGTGTCCACCTCGACCCGGCAGTGGTGCGCGCGGCGGAAACAGTAGTCCCCGACGGTCTCCGCCCTGATGTCCAGGTACCTGGCCTTCAGACCGGCGAAATTGCCTATGCGCCTGGACTTGAGGGAAAGGCGCCTGTCCGGCGCGCCCTCGGCCTGCATGGCCACGTAATCCAGACCGTCCGGGATCTCCAGCTCGCCGCCGCCCGAGCGCGAGAACGCCTCCAGCCCCAGGCTGGTGAGGAAACCGACCGCTTCGCGCTGCCACTGCATGCGCAGCTGCAGGTAATCGGAGGATGCCTCGCGCATGAGCCTCAACGTCACCTCGACCACTTCCGCGTCGTCGCGCGCCGGCAGGGCGCGGCGCACCCGGGTCTTGGTCAGCTTGTCGCGGGAGCGCAGGTTGAGGAAGAAGTCGGCCAGGGCGAAGTCGCGAAAGCGCTGCCTGCGCGCCTCCTCCTCCTGGCGGTTCGTCTCCAGGATCTCCGCGAGGGATTCGGAGCTGCCCTTGAAGACATGTTTTGGGAGCTTCAACGGAGGTCACCTTCATGGAGGGAGCGGAAGCGATGGGCTTTTCTTACTTTCATTTCCTATGCATAAAGGTCATGGGCTTTGCCCGCGACGATGCGCACCAGGTCCTGCCCGCGCGATACCGGGAATATGTCGTAGCCCGCCTGGCGGATGCTCTCCGCCTTCTCGCTGTTTGTCTGGTCGATGAGGAAAACGGAGCCGGAGTTCTCCGGGTGCGACAGCAGGGCTTCGCCCAGGTGGTAGGACGCCTCGGCGATGTTGGTTATCTCGGTGTCGGAGATGAGGCAGAAATGCTTGGGGCGGTGCGTCTCCAGGCCCGCCAGGTGGCGGAACTCCTGCACGGGGAAGACGGTGCCGCCCCCGTAGTAGGTCACCAGCCCTTCCTCTACCCGGCGGATGTCCCAGACCGGCTCCACGATCGTCGAGCGCTGCTGGTCGGAGTACACCACCAGGCCCACCTTGGCGCCCAGGTTCCCGGCGCTGCGGGCCATCACGAAGCCGGCCAGGACGGCGTTGGCCACCTCGGCGGCGGGATTGGTCATGGAGCCGGAGGCGTCCAGGATGATGATCACGTCCGGTGGGGTCTTGCGCCGCGTCACCACGTCCATCTGCACCTTCTCCCACTGCTTGGTGGTCAGCGTGGGCACCGCCTTGCCGCAGGTGTACAGGGTGTAGGGGAGGTCCAGGCGCTCGAAGGGGTCGGCCATGCCCCACGACAGGGGGGCATGCGGCACCTCCTCGCCCGCCTCGCTGCGCACCGGCTGGAAACGCACCTCGTAGCGGCGGGAGAGGTCGCGGTAGTACCAGACCAGGGCCTGGGTCTCGGAGCCGGCGCCTATCCCCCCCACCAGCTCCTTGAAGTCCTGCATGCCCATCTCCATGGCCATGGAGCGCAGCGCTTCCTCGGCCGAGCGATTGCGCATCTCGTCGATGCCGTGGTCCATGAGGCGGCTGTCGTCCATCTCCTGGGGGTCATCGTAGTACTTGTGGAGATAACCCACCACGAAGCGCACCTTCTCCTCCCATCCCGCGGCGGTGAAGGGGCGGTCGAGGATGCGCGAGGCCAGGCGGCGGGCGTCTTCGCGCATTTCCGCCGGGACCTTGCCTATGAGGGAGTTGGGGGCGTCCCACATCTCCTCGAAGCTGCAGAGGAGGAACTTCCACATCTTGCTCTGCTTCCAGCCCTCGGCCTTGTCCAGCGCGCCGTAGAGGGCGATCATCTCCTCCCGCATGCCGTTGCGCGCGGCGTAGGTGACGTCGATGATGTCGCAGAACATGCGCTGGATGGACATGGCCTCCTGGAAGGTCACCGTGCGGCCCCTGTCCTTCACTTCCTCCAGGGCCAGCTTGGCCGAGGCGGTGAGGCGCAGCGAGGTGCGCATGTCGAAGGGCGAGAGGGCGTAATGCAGCAATTGATACACCGTTACTGCTTCCAGGTTCTGTATGCCCAGCTTCTCGATCACCTCGGGGACGTTGATGTACACGCGGTTCTCGGACGGCTCCCAGAAGCCGAACTCGCCCGAGAGCTTGGCGGCATGCTCGTGGCCGGCGGGATTGAGCACGAACTCGGGATCCATGATGCGCGGATAGCTGCAAAAGGCCCGCGCCCGCTCCAGGATGTCCTCGAGTTCCACGTCCATGATGCGCAAGGCGGATTCACCTCCGGGTCTCGCGTGCGATCTCCCGGTAGACCTGGCGCAGCATGGTGGCGATGGGGTACTTCGCCGGGGAGTCGTAGCTCTTGAGGGAGCCCAGGGCCTCCAGCACCAGCTCGGGGTCGACGGGCGCGTTCTTCACCGCCTGCTCGTACAGCTCCAGGACCCCGTCCAGGGTCTTGATCATGCGCCGGCTCTTGAGGTAGTGGTTGCGCGAGGTGGCGAAGAGGTCCTGCACCAGCGCGATGCGGTCGTTCATGAACTCCGGGCGCTCCGGCCACGCGCGGTCGGTGGGGATGAGCTTGAACCACAGCACGTAGGGAACCACCGCCTCCACTTCCTCCAGCCCCGCCTGCTCGCGCCCGCGGAACCAGGCCAGGGCCTTGGCGTAGCGCTCGATGGTCTTGCCCGCCCGCACGCTGACCTCGTTCTCCGTCTTGTAGCAGATGTTCTCGGTGTTGTGGTAGTGGCATCCGCCCAGGTGCCCGCCTCCGCCCCCGCCGCCGTCGTCCACCTGCGAGCAGAGGATGGGCGGCTTGACGAACCAGGCGAAACCCTTGTTCTTGCGCTCGATGTCCGGGGAGGCGAGGGTGCAGCCGTTCAGCTCGGAGATGAAGTTGTAGAGGATGTAGAGCGCGTCGGGCTCCACCTCCACGCGGGCTATCTCCCCGCGCATGGTCTCGAAGTCCGCGCCGGTTATCCGCACGTCCATCTCGCCGCGCAGATGGGCTACGTAGGCCTCCTCGTTGCCGGTGAGCTTGCGGTCCTCTCCCCCCTGCGCCATCTCCAGGAAATAGGGGTTGAGGGTGGGCGCGAACACGCCCACGTCGATGCGGTCCAGGAACGGCGGTGTGAGGTCCGACGAGGCCACGTCGCGGAAGTTGGCGGTGAGGAAAGTCGCGCCCTCCGCGGCGTAGATCTTGGAGTCGCCGTAGACGGAGAAGCCGCGGTCCATCATCTCCAGGAGGTTGTTGGTGCGGCCGGGGGTGAGGCGGTTGACCTCGTCCACCATGCGGAAGGGCGAGAGCATGAACTTGCGCGGGATGATGTCCTCCTCGCCGTCGCGCATGAGCTTGCCCAGGTGGGGGCGGCCGATCATCTTCTCCTCCGTCAGTTCGTGGTGGCCGTGGATGGTGGCTTCGTGGATGGCCTCCATGACCCGGAAATCACCGCCGCCGTCCCCGAAGGCCTCCTCCAGCAGGGTGCCGTGCACAAAAGCTCCCACGAACTCGGCGGAAGTGGTCTTCCCCGAGCCCGGCGAGCCGTAGAGGATCATGGTGCCGTTGCGCAGCACCGAGGTCAGCAAAGCCATGAGGAGGGGGGAATTGTAGCTCTCCTCCGCCAGCACGATGCTCTCGGTCTCGTTCAGGTTGAGAGGGACTTCCTTCTTCTCGCGGAAGCGTATGTCGTGGTTGAGGTTGATGTACAGGCCGCTGTCCTCGATGGCGTTGTAGATCTGGCGCAGTTTGTGTTTCAGATCGTTCATTTACTGTCCTTCTCTTTTTCTCCTCACGTTCTCCCTCCGCGCCTTCGGTCCCCTCATGCGGCCGGGGCCCCTGCTATAATAATTCTACCTTATCCCTGGACGGGTAAGGGTAATGTCCGTCAAGGTGGGTTGGTTTCGGGTCTTCTTCGGCAGGTATTTCGGTATTCAGGCTGTTGCCGCCGAGGGGAGGCCCGCCGCCACGAGCCCGCTCAAGGGAGGTCATCATGGAACAGAGCGATAAGATGAAGAAGATCGCGCAGCAACTCGCCGCCGCGCACTTCGTCGAAGCCCTCGTCGCCACGCGCGTGGCCAAGAAGCGCGGCAAGAGCCCGGTGAAATACTTTTTCCTGACCCTGATCTTCGGAGTATTCGTGCTGGTGCCCCTGATGCGCAAGCCCAAGGTGGAAAAAAGAGAAGACTAGTTCATCGCGGGGTTATGCCGTGGGTCTCCAGCATGAGGCGCACCACGTCCCTGGAGTGCATGCGCGGGCCTAATCCCAACGCCTCGCGCGTCAGCTCGTCCGACGCAGTCCAGCGGTAGCGGATAAAATCGAGCATGCCCGAAGGGCCTTCGATCAAGGGAGCGCGCAGCTTCCACAGCAGGTCCATGGCCGGATAGATGAGCCATGCAGGGAAGGGCACGGTGGGCTTCCCAGCCATGCGGGCGATCTCCTCCACGTTGATAGTCCCCTCGCCGCAGGCATGGAAGTATCCCTCGGCCTCCTTTTCCAGGATGCGCATGAAGACCTCGGCTGTGTCGTCCTCGTGCACGAACTGCATCTCCGGCCTGGCGCCTCCGACACCGGGGAAGAAGGGCAGCCTGATGATGAACCGCGATACGAAATTGTCCACGTTGGGGCCGCATACGATGCAGGGCCTGACTACCGCCACTTTCACGTGTGGGTTCTCCCGTTTGAAGATACGTATGATCAGTTCGTTCTCGTATTTGTTGGAGGCGTACAGGAAACTCCGCTGGCGGCGTGGGGGGTCGTTCTCACTCAACCAATCGGGATTGTCGGGCAGAGCCCCGAAGGCAGTGGTCGATGAGGCGGCAACGAAGTGCTTGGCGACACAAGCGGCGGTGGCGGCAAGAACATTGCGCGTGCCGTTAACGTCTATGTCGTACTCAAGATCATCGTCATGAAGAGGGTTGAAGACATAGGCCAGGTGCACCACGGTCGTCACGTCGTTGAGCGTGAAGAGGTTGATGATGGACGGGTCGCGCACGTCGAGGCGGTGGAAATCCATCTTGGGGGTGGAGTGGCGAGGCGGATTGAGGTCCACTCCGATGATCCTGGAGACCTTCTCGCTCCCGTCCATGAAGCGCAGCAGGCGCGAACCGATGTAACCCGAACAACCGGTGATGGCGACAACAGACATGGCGTTCTCCCTCCTTTTTCTCCCTGCTAGGAACATATCGAAAGTATCAGAAAACGCTCGCCCGTAACAAGTGCGGGTTGCGCGCGAGCGCACCGGCCGGCCAGAGACCTAGTCATACCCGACGCCGTCCTTCGCGCGGCAGGCCTGGTGTTTCGGACCTCGCTCACCACCGCATGGGCGTGCCGCGATCCATGGCTGGGTACAGCCGGAACACCCTTCCGGACAGGCGCTGCATTATCGATGCCGGCGAAGACAGCCGATACCGGGACACCCGAAGGCCGGTTCCCTGAACATTATCGGGATCAAGGTACGGAAAGTATTGACGGCCCGCATGCCGCGTGTTATAAGTTAGTTAACATTCACTAACTTAAGGAGAGGCGGGGATTGGGCGGCAAAAACGGCAGGTTGAGCGGCCCGGAGCGCAAGGACCAGATCGTCCAGGCCACCATCTCCATCATGGCCGAGCACGGCCTCCCGGGCACCACCACGCGGCGCATCGCCGAGAAGGTCGGCGTATCGGAACCCGCCCTCTACAAGTACTTCCCGGGGAAGAAAGAGCTGCTGCTGGAGGCGCTGGAGGAGGCGGGCAACAGGTTCTTCGCCGCCCTCTCCTACGCGGCCAGCGAAGGCGACAGCGTCCCCGACCGCATCTATCACATGAGCGCTTCCTTCTACGAGTTCGTCATGGACCATCCCGAGGAGTCGATGTTGCTCTTCGAGACGGTCACCGGGGCGCGCGATCCCGAGATAAGGGCGGCCCTGAGCCGGAAGATGCTGCTCTACGTCGGTGTCCTCTCCGAGATATTCGAAGCCGGGAAAGGGCAGGGAACGGTGAAGAAGGACCTCGACACCACGGTGGCGGCGTGGCAGATCCTCTCCCTCGGTATTACCTTGGTCTTCGCGTATCTCATAGGCTTGAGAGAAGTCCTCACGCGGGAGAAAGCGCTGCTGGCGGTGGAGGAAGTGCTGGAGAACATCGTGAGCAACGCCACCCCCGAGGGGCGGAGGCGGCGCGAGAGGTAAGAAGAGGGAGGGGTCCCGCACCCGCGGCTCCGCCCCATGGATAGGAGAACGTAGCCTGTTCGAACCAGAGCGAAAGGAGAATGAGAGATGAAAGCGCTGGTCATGGGCGGAGGTATGGCCGGGTTGGCCACGGCCATCAACCTGCTGGACCTGGGACTGGAAGTGGAGCTGGTGGAGGCGGACGAGATCTTCGGGGGGCGCGCCAGTTCCTGGAAGGACGAAGACGGGGACATGATCGACAACGCCCTGCACGTCTTCTTTCCCTACTACGCCAACCTGCTCAACTTCTTCAACAAGATGGGCGTCGAGAAGAACATCCTCTGGAAGCAGACGGAGTTCTATTACATGCAGGAAGGGGGCAAGGAAGCGGTGCTCAGGTTCGGGAAGCTGCCCGCGCCCTTCCATGCTGCCGTCGCCTTCGCGAGCCTGCTCAAGGCGTACGACGCGGTGCCGAAATGGAAGCTGCTCTTCGCGGCCGCGGGCATGGGCTCGGCCGTCATGTACAATGACCGTCAATTGGAAAGGCTCGACGACATCTCCTTCGGGATGTGGGCACACCGCATATCGCCGCGGGGGGCGTTCCTCCCCATGGAGCCGGGCATCAACGGGCTAACCTTCACCCCGTCGTGGATGATCTCCGCCAAGGTCATGCTCAACTGGTTCCGCAAGGTGGCCGCCGACCCGGACAGTGCCCGCGTGGGGTTCGCCAACGGCGGCCTGGGCGACATCTGGGTGGACACCTGCCTCGACTACATCCACTCCAAGGGCGGAAAGACCGAGCTGAAGCAGGCGGTCACCGCCATCAACCTCGAAGGCGGCAAGGTGAAGAGCGTCACCGTCAACGGCGAGGAGAGGACCGCGGACCTGTACGTTTCCGCCATCAGCCCCTATGCCCTGAGGCGGGTGCTTCCCAAGGAGGCCTTCTTCTACGGCTACTTCAGGGACCTGTGGCACTTCCAGTACGCTCCCTCGCTGTCACTGCAGGTGTGGTTCGACCGCAAGCTCACCGACGTCGACGTGACCTTCTTCTCCAACAACTGCATCTTCAACACCTACGCCGACCTCTCCAATGTCCTGCCGGACATCTTCAAGGGAGGCACCATGTTCGAGATGGTCCTCTCCCCCGCCGACCACGTCGAGGGTTTGCCGGACGAGGTCATCTTCGACATCGCCATCAAGCAGATCAAGGCCCTCTTCCCCGCGGCGCGGGACGCCGAGGTGCGCAAGTACAAGGTGGTCAGGGAGCGCCAGGGTGTATACCGCGCCCTGCCGGGCATGGAGAAGCACCGCCCCTACCAGCGCTCCCCCCTGGAGAACTTCTATCTCACCGGGGATTACACCAGGACCCATGTATCCTCGGGAGGCATGGAAGCGGCCATCTGGACCTCCAACCACTGCGCGGAGGTCATCGCCCTGGACAAGCTGGGGAAGACGATCTCGCTCAACGTGGAATGGAAGCCGAGGAAGGGGTTCACACCCTTCCTAAAGCCGCTCAACATGGCGGCAGCCGCCCTCGCCGGCGCGGCGTTGGCCCGGGGAGCCCTGAGGCTGCTGAAGGCATCGAAAAACGGTGGCGCCGGCCTGGACGCCGCTCCCGGGTAGAGCCCGGAACGAGCGGAAGAAGAAAATCGGCCTGATCCCCCGAGGGCCGGAACAGCGGAGGCGCGGTATCCCACCGCGCCTCCTTTCATGAGGTCAGGAGCTTGTTGCATAAACCCCGAAAGGAGCCCGCCCGGGAAAGCGAGGAAGAGGGTTTAGCGGGCGGGATCATCTCTTGTCGTAGATATAGAACGTCCCGAGCGCTTTAGCCACGAGCGCGTCACCGTTGACGACCTCCGACTCAAGGATGGCGATGCGCGAGCGCCGCTCTATGACCCGGGTGTCGCATACGAGTCTCCCCGACTTGACAGCCGTGAAGTAGGCGATCTTTATCTCCACCGTGGTGCACAGCTCGTTCTCCTCCAGCATGGTATAGAGCGCGCCCCCCATGCCGGTGTCCGCCATGGAGTAGACGACGCCGCCGTGCAACACACGGTGGGGATTGAGCAGCTCGCCCTTCACCTCGAGCTCGCAGCGGCTGCGGCCGTCCCCGATGGCGGTGAACTCCAGGCCGATAAGCTCGCCGAAGGGATTGAACCCCCTGGAAACGGTAGGAAACTCCTTTGGCACCGTGGCCTCCCCCGCCTTTCCGGTCGATGGTGATATTATCGCACAAGCCGCGCCTCCGTAGCCTTCCCGCCTCGGAGAATCAGGCGCACTTTCATCCTCCAGAAGCCCACGGCCTTCCGCGCTGTATAATGTATTTGTCATATCAGTCCCGGAAATCTTCGCATACTATCCGACACAACGACACGAGACCGCCATTCCGGTGCCACTTCGTCGCGGCAGATGAGCTAAGGAGGGAAAGATGGTTGAGTTCAACGAGGAGCTGGTCCTACGCCTGTACAAGACCATGTACACCATCCGCGCTTTCGAGGAGAAGGTGAGCGAGTACGCGGGCATGGGAATGATCCCCGGTTTCATGATCCACCTCTACGTGGGGCAGGAAGCGGTGGCCACCGGGGTGTGCGCCGCCCTGCGCGAGGACGACTACATCGTCAGCACCCACCGCGGGCACGGCCACCTCATCGCCAAGGGGGCCTCGATAGACAGAATGATGGCCGAGCTCAGGGGCAAGGAGACCGGCTACTGCAGGGGACGCGGCGGCTCCATGCACATCGCCTCGGTGGAGGTGGGAGGCCTGGGCGCCAACGGCATCGTGGGCGCCGGCCTGGTGATAGCGCCGGGCGCCGCCCTCTCGGCCAGGCTGCGGGGGACCGACCAGGTGGCGGTGTGCTTCTTCGGCGACGGGGCATCCAACCAGGGCACCTTCCACGAGGGCCTGAACCTCGCCGCCACCTGGAAGCTGCCGGTGGTCTTCGTGTGCGAGAACAACGGCTACGGCTTCTCCACCCCGCAGAGCGTGCACCAGTCGGTAAAGCGCGTATCGCAGCGGGCCGCGGCCTACGACATCCCCGGGATGACCGTGGATGGCGACGACGTGCTGGAGGTGTATCTCGCCGCCTCATGGGCGGTGGAGCGCGCCCGGGACGGGGGCGGGCCGACCCTGCTGGAGGCCGCCACCCACCGCTGGCACGGACACTTCGAGGACGACGAGGACGACGACCCGGTGCTCTTCTTCGAGCACAAGGCCCTTTATTTCGCCTCCGAGGAGGTCCCGGTGGACCCGCAGTTCACCGTGCCCCTGGGGCAGGCCGCGGTATTGCGGGAGGGCGAGGACGTGACCATCTTCGCGGTCTCGGGCATGGTCTCCTCCTCCATGAGCGCCGCCAATTCCCTCGCCAGGGAGGGCATCGGCGCCGAGATCATCGACCCGCGCACCCTAGTGCCGCTGGACAAAGAAACCCTGCTCGCCTCCGTTCGCAAGACGGGCAGGCTGGTCACGGTGGAGGAGGGTTGCATCACCGGCGGGGTGGGGGCGGAGATCACGGCCCTGGTCACCTCCGAGGCCTGGGACGCCCTGAAAGGCCCGGTGATAAGGGTGGCGGCGAAAGACCAGCCCGTTCCTTTCTCTCCGGTTCTGGAGGCGGCATGCGCGCCCAACACGCAGAACATCGCGGTGGCGGCGCGGGTGTGCGTGGGGGCCCGAGAAAGGTCTTCTTGACATTGTAGAATGTGGTTCTAGCCGTAAAAGCGCAGCTCAAGGCATATGCGGTGAAGTATGTTAAGGACAGGTTCCTAAGGGCACCAGCAGGGCACGGCGCCTTTCGAGCCATCTGAGCTTCTTCTTGGTAGTTGAATTACTCAATACTTTGAGTAATAATACTCAATATGATGAGTAAAATATCGGACGAGTACGAGCGGCCATACGCGAAGGTCCTGGCCAAGCGTTTGCGGGAGCCCCGTCGCTTCATCCAGGCGGTGGCCGGGCCTCGCCAGGTCGGAAAGACGACTCTGGTCCACCAGGTATTGGCGGGGTGGGGACCACGCACCCACTATGCTTCCGCCGATGAACCCACATTGAAGGACAGCGCCTGGATAGAGGCCCAATGGGAGACGGCGCGCATGCTTGCCACAGAAGGGGGCCGGACAGGCGCGCTGCTGGCCCTGGACGAGATCCAGAAGATACCCGCGTGGTCGGAAACGGTAAAGCGCCTCTGGAACTCCGATACACGATCGCGGCTGCTGCTGAAAGTGATCGTGCTCGGCTCGGCACCGCTGCCCATGCAGCATGGATTGACGGAGAGCCTTACGGGACGTTTCGAGATCCTGCATCTCCCCCACTGGTCGTTTCCCGAGATGCGCACATGCTTCGGCTTCAGCCTTGATGATTACATCTATTTCGGTGCTTATCCGGGGGCTGCTCCACTGGTGAAGGAGCCGACGCGCTGGGCGCGATACATCAAGGACGCGCTCATGGAGACCACCATCTCCCGGGATGTGCTGCTCCTCACCCGCGTGGATAAGCCGGCCTTGCTGCGACGCCTCTTCGAGCTCGGCTGCCGTTACTCGGGCCAGGTTCTTTCATACAACAAGATGATGGGGCAACTGCAGGATGTGGGCAACACCACTACGCTTGCGCATTATCTGGATCTCCTGGCTGCCGCTGGTATGCTCACCGGTCTGCAGAGATACTCGGGGGCTGCGGTAAGCAGGCGAGGATCAAGCCCGAAGCTCCAGGTATTGAATACCGCGTTGATAACAGCCCAAACGAACCTGCCACTATCGGAGCTGAAGAGTGACCGGGAACTATGGGGCCACCTGGTGGAATCCGCGGTAGGCGCATACCTGGCAAATGCCGCCGCTACCGGTCAATTCGAGCTGTTCTACTGGCGCGACCGCAACCGCGAGGTTGACTTCGTGGTCAAGGCCGGACGTGCGCTCATCGCCTTGGAAGTGAAGAGTGGCAGGAGGAGGGATGCTCTGCCGGGCCTTAAGGCTTTCAGGGATACCCATCCCAAGGCAAGACCTCTGCTGATCGGCGGGGACGGCATCGCTATCGAAGACTTTCTTGCCATGCCAGTTGAGAAATGGATTGATAAACCTACCCGCTAGCCCATAAGGAATGGGCACAAATCGGACACAGCTAGAAATATCGCGCTTTTACGCTTTTCAGCATCGATTCTTGCTCCTTCAATCTATATGCAAGCTAGCGGCTCAGATTGTGTTTTATTGATGAGATTCAGGTGCGAGCCCGTAAGACTCCCAGCGAAGCACAACGCCTTTCGGGGCATGCGAGCATGGACCGGGTTCGCCGTCAACCGTAGCGGCCGTATTCCCTGGTGGCATCCACCCAGGCCCGGAGCAGCTCGGGCTTCGCTTCGTCGAGGACGGTGCTGGAACTCATGATGAAGCCGTCCGCCCCCCGGTGCAGGGGGATGAACACCCGGTTGTTGTTTCCCATCTGGGCCATGGTCGCCGCGGTCCCGATCAATATCGGCGGGATTTTCTCCTGGGCGGCCACGAGTTTGTCGGGGCAGGGGTACATGTCCAGCATGGCTCCCCGCATCCCCCGCATGAAATCCGAGACCACGTCGAATGGCGCTACGGCTATCGCGGAGGTGGACACCGGGTATCCCGCGGCGGCCATCCTGTTGTCGAATTCCATGTAGCCGACCGGCCTCCTCGATGGCCTCCACCGTTTCCTTCATGGCATCGAAGGCCCGGGTGAGAAAACCGCTCAAGCCCACGACCTCGGGGGCGACGCCGCCGAGCTTCAGGGTATCGAGCGCATACTCGAGCTCCTCCATCGCGGCGTCCAGGTCCGGCAGCGGGAGTACGGCAAAGGCCCCCGTCGCCAATCATCTTCCTGACGAAGCTCCGCGGCATATTCGTTGCACATGCGGGCGAGATCCCGGGCGAGCCCCATGTCTCCGAAATATACTCCCGGGCATGAAACCGAGGCCATAGCGGTCCCTATGCCGTGCCGGTCCATGAGCGAGAGGGAGATCTCGGGGCTCCACTCGGGAAAGGGACGACCCGCGAACTCGGATATGCCTCTCTTGTTCAGGGCCGACAGATACTCCGGGGGGAGAAGATGATGATGAACGTCTATGCGATACTCTTGCGTCATCAGAGATCCCTTTCTCGTCCGATCCGGCTTTCCCGGAGAGGCAGCTTCTTCCCCTTCTCGCCATGCTCGTTGAAGCCGCCCTTGCCGAGGCATGAGAAAACGCCTCCGCCAGACATCCTCTCTATATCAGAGTAGATTATGTCTCAGGTCTTGATCCTGCGCTCGGATGCATCCACCCCCAGCAACCCCGCCAGGTTCTGCCCGAAG
>CAZQFX010000076.1:2615-13291 GCA_964592775.1 uncultured Actinomycetota bacterium | reverse complement strand
GGGGATGCAGCGGCGGCCTGTTGCGAGCGTATTTACGGATCGGGGTACTAAGTACTCCGTAATTATGAAGCGGGGTACTAAGATATCTTGAAGTGGGCCACCATCTCCTGCAGCCTGCCGGCGATCTCTGACAGCCTTTCCGCAGTGGCGGCCAGCTCGGTGGTAACGGCGGTCTGCTCCTCGGAAGAGGCCCCTATCTCTTCGTATGCCTCCGCGGTTGATTCCACCTGGTCTTTCATCGCCTTGAGGGATTCGGCCAGCCTCTCGCTCTCGTCCAGCTCGCGGGAGGAGGCCTCGGCGATCGAGCCCGCCATCCTGGCCATCTGGTCCACGATGTCGGAGATGGAGGTGAGCGAGTGGTCGGTACGCTCAACCGTCTCCATGCCGACGTACATGCCCATGGTGCCTTTTTCCATCAGGCCTTTCGCCGTCTCGATGTCTCTCTGGATGGCGAGCACCAGGTCGTGTATGCGCTGCGCCGAGCCGCCCGCCTCCTGGGCCAGTTTCTTCACCTCGTCCGCCACCACCGCGAACCCCTTGCCGTATTCGGGCACCCGCGCCGCCTCTATGGCGGCGTTCAAGGCCAGGAGGTTGGTCTGGTCCGCGATGCGCGCGATGATGTCCACGATGGTGCCTATCTTCTGCGAACTCTCGCCCAGGGAGAGGATGGCGTCCATGGACTCGTTCAGTACCATCTTGAAATCGGCGATCTTCTCCACCGCGTCGTGGGCATGCTCCCTTCCCTCCTGTACCAGCCTCTCCGCGTCGCGGCTTATCTCGAAACTCTGGCTGGACTTGGCATGGGACATGGAGATGGTCTCCGCGACGCTGCCCATGATCTCCTCGACGTTCCTTATCTGGTCCACCTCGTGCTCGATCTGGCCCGAGAGGTCCTGGACGAGGGCGTTGAGCTCCTCGATGGCGGCCATGATCTGCTCCGAGACGGCCACTATGCTCACCGCTCCCTCGCCGACCTCCCCCGATGTCTCCCGAAGCTCGCCGCTGATATGGCGCAGCGACCCCAACATATCGGAGTAGGAACTGGAGAGTTCGCCGATGTCGTCCAGGGAATCCACGGGCACTTCCACCGAGAGGTCGCCCGTCGCCACTACGCGGCAGGTCTTCACCAGCCTCTTTATGGGGTCCGCGATGTTGTGCGCCATGAGCGCGGTCAGGTACGCGGCCACTCCAGCTCCCATGATGAGAAGCAGGAGCATGGTGGGGCTCAGGCGCCACAGGGCGTGGAAGGAGGTCTCGGGCGCGTCCACCCGGTATAGCGTCCAGCCATCGTTGACGGTGAGGGGAGCGCTGGTGACGAGGTATTCCCGGTTGCCCGCCTGCTCGAAGCGGCTGACGGCGCCTCCCCCCTCTTCCTCCAGCGAGGTGGTGAGCTCACTCCATACCTCGTCGCCTATCCCGCCCCGGAGGAATTCGAATACCGTTCTTCCCCTCGCGTCGTAGACGGCCAGCCTTTCGTCCTCGCTCAGCGCCAACCCGGCCGCGGTCTCCTCGAGTTCGTGCTCGGGGGCATCGTCCGCGATGAGCGTGTCCAACTGGGCCGCCAGCAGGCGCACGTTGTCGCGGCCCCTCTCCTCGAGTTCCCGTTCGAGCATGTCGCTGGAGATGTACGAGGACGCTATCCAGGCGATGCCCAGGGCCAGCACCAGGATGACGAGCGAGAACGTGATCAGCCGCCTGCCGATGCCCGGGGCGGAGTAGTACCCGAAACCATGGCAATCGGCCAGGAAAGCCTGAAGTACGGGGCGCATCTCCCGGTGGGAGATGAAGAGGGTGATGAAATAGTCGGTGAGAGCCAGCAGGACCCCGAGGGAGATGTAGGAGAGCGAGGTGTAGGGGGTGAAATCGGCGTACTTACCGAAGAAGAGGACGCTCAGGACGATACTCAGGAGTATGCCCAGGGCCACGAAAACGGCATGCTCGAAGGATGAGGAATCCACCTTCTCCTGCAGGAGCAGGGCCAGGGCACGGTCCTCCCGCGAGCCGGGGTCCCTCTCCTTCTCGTACCAGGTGGAGAGCATCCTCACGAGGTGGCGCTGCCGGGACATGTAAACCAGGACGAAGACGAGTACGAGGGGCAGCACGACCGCGGCAAGGGCGAGGAGGAAGACCAGGTACTGCCTGGAAGTGAACCTGAAGATGGTCAAAGAGAAGAGGGCCAGGACGACGATGGGTATGGTTATGGCCGAGAAAGCGGCTTTTAGCAGCAGCTTTCTCGAAGCGCCATACAAGGTCTTCTCCAGCCTTACCCGCTTGTCTTCCAATCGGAGCCCCCGGATCGGCGTCGCGGCTTCGTCGCTATGTCTAATCGACCTTGCGCAGGTCAGGCTTGATACGGACCCGTGTTAACACCTTGGGGTCTACCCCAAGGTGTTAACAACGTCCGGACGTACATATACCAGGCCTTCCCGGGCACCTCTGTGCCGCCCTGTCGCCAGTTCTTTCGGTCGCATCGTGAGACTCAATCGAGGTTGCCGCGTCGCGGACTCCTCGCAATACACCTCGTCGCAAGCGACTCGGTGTACTTACGCGATGCAAACCAACGAACCTTTGCCCTATAATTAGGACGAAATGTTGGAGGTGAATAGCAGGGTGGCAGAGAGCGAGAGGTTCCGGCGCATCAAGCGGGAGCTGCTGGATACGCCCGTGTGTCTGTGCACCGAGAGGGCCCTGCTGGTCACGGAGTTCTTCAAGCGCTACGACGACCCCTCCGACCCCATGCCGGTACGCATGGCGAAGGCCTTGCGCCACATCCTCGCCAATAAGTCGGCGCGCATATACCCCGACGAGCTCATCGTCGGGAACATGGGCTCCAGGCGCATCTCGGCCATCACCCAGCCGGAGCTGGCCGGGGTGTTCATGAGTGAGGACCTGCTGTGGATCGGGCGCAGGAAGACCACGCCGCTGCGCATCTCCTGGCCGGACCGGCTGCGGCTCCTCGTGAAGGTGATCCCCTACTGGCTCACCCGCAACATGAACTTCCGCGCCTTCAAGGACCGCCGCCACCTTCTGCGCTACATCCGCGAGCAGCTCTGGCCCGCCTTCTATCTCATCAACGAGGCCGGCGGCATCGGGCACTTCCTCCCCGACTACGGCAGGATGATCCGCCAGGGCGTGAAGGGATACCTGGAGTCCATGGAGGGGATGGAGGGGCCGCTCTACGAGGCCGCGCGCATCGCCTGCGACGGCCTGCTCATCTATGCCGGCCGGCTGGCGGAGGAGGCCGCCCGGCTGGCGTGCGAGGAAAGGGACGGTAAACGCGGGGCCGAACTGGAGGAGATGGCCCGCGTCTGTTGCAGGGTCCCGGCCGGGCCGGCGCGGACGTTCCGGGAAGCCCTGCAGTCGCTGTGGCTCACCCACATGGCGGTGAACCTGGAGAGCCTCAACTCCGCCGTATCCTTCGGCCGCATGGACCAGTATCTCTATCCCTATTACGAAAAGGACCTGCGGGAGGGATGCCTGACGCGCGAGGAGGCCAAGGACCTGCTGCTCTCCTTCGCCGCCAAGGCGGCGGAGCACGTCTTCCTGCTCTCGGAGAGGATAAGCCAGTACCACGGCGGGTACCTGGTGGTGCAGGCGGCCATCGTGGGCGGCACGGACCGGGAGGGCAACGACGCCACCAACGACCTCACCTACCTCTTCCTGGACGTCATGGAGGAAGCGGGGCTGCGCGATCCCAATTTCCAGGCGCGGGTGCACGCGGGTTCCCCGGAGGAATACCTCCTGCGCGTGGCGGAAGTGGCCCGCAAGGGGAACGGCATGCCTGCCGTTTTCGGCGACGAGGCATCCGTCGCCTCCCTCGTCTATCACGGCTACCCGGTGGAGGAGGCCCGCAACTACGGCGTGGTGGGCTGCGTCGAACTGGCCCTCCCGGGGAACAGTTTCTTCTCCACCGACGCCGGGCTGTTCAACCTGCCCATGTGCCTGGAGCTGGCCCTGAACCGCGGCAGGCGTTTCGGGGGCCGCCTGCGTTCGGGGGCGGCCACCACGGACCCCGCTTCCTTCGGGAACATGGACGCGGTGATAGACGCCTTCCGCGCGCAGGTGGAGCACGTGGCCGGGAGGATGATCGGCGATTTCAAGGTGGTGGAGACCGGCAACCGCGACTACCACCCCACCCCCTTCTCCTCCATGCTCATCGAGGGGTGCCTGGAGTCCGGGCTGGACCTGACGGCCGGCGGCGCCAGGTACAACTCCAGCGGCATCCAGGGGGTGGGAGTGGCGGACGTGGCGGACTCCTTCGCCGCCCTGGACAGGCTGGTCTTCACGCGGAGCAAGTATCGCATGGAAGAGGTAGTAGCGGCGCTCAAGGCGGACTTCGTGGGGCACGAGCGCATGCGTACCGAGCTGGCGAATGCCCCCAAGTTCGGCAACGACGATCCCCTGGCGGACGAGTACGCCGACCTGGTGGTGCACATCTTCCACGACGCCCTCTCGCGTTATCGTAACACCAGGGGCGGGCCCTACGTACCCGGTTTCTACTCCGTGACCTGCCACGTCGCCTTCGGGCGGAGGGTGGGCGCCCTGCCGAGCGGGCGCGGCGCCGGAACGCCCCTGGCGTCCAGCCTCAGCCCGGCCAACGGTTGCGACCGCCTCGGCCCCACGGCGCTGCTGCACTCGGTGACCAAGTTGGATTCCAGGCTCATGCCCAACGGCTGCGCCGTCAACCTGCGTTTCGACCCCCGCAACCTCGCGGGGGAAAAAGGGCCGGAGGTGCTGGCGGCGCTGATGCGGGGATACTTCGAGCAGGGCGGGATGCAGGTGCAGTTCAACATCATCGACTCCGAGGTCCTGGAGGACGCGCGGCGCCACCCTGGCAAGTACCCGGGCCTGGTGGTGAGGGTGGCCGGGTACTGCGCCTACTTCGACGACCTGCCAGAGGCGGCCAAGGACGAGATAATCTCCCGCACCCTGCAATCCATCTGAAGCCGCAGTTATGGCCAACGGCATTAATCAGCGATAAATAACACCTTGTGGTCAGGCCCCAAGGTGTTAACAAACAGCAACTTTTGGGGTCAGTCCCTCATGCCGCAAGGTCGCGGCACCAGCAAAGGATGAAAACAGCTTCGCGCCATGAATGGGAAACAAGATATGGTACCGCAAAGGCTATTTTCGGAACAGACCCCAAAGAAGTTGCGGTCAGTCTGATCCCAACGGCGCCGTGAAGAAGAAGGTCGCGCCTTTGCCCGGCTCCGACTCGACCCATACGCTTCCGCCCCATCCCTCCACCGCCCGCTTGACGGTGGAAAGGCCTATGCCGAGGCCGGGCGATTGCGTGGAGCCTAACCGTTTGAAGGGCACGAAGACCTCGTCCCTGTGTTCCGGATCCAGCCCGGGGCCGTTGTCGCGCACGAAGAAGGTCGCTGTATCGTTGTCCGTACTCGCCCCGATCTCTATGCGCGGATCGGCGGTGCCTGCGAGGTACTTGGCCGCGTTGTTCACGAGGTTGGTGAATACCTGGCGGAGCTTGAAGCGGTCCACTCTTACCACGGGGAACTTCTCGGCCATGACCACCTCCACGTTCTTGTCCTCTATCAGCTCGGAATGCTCGAAGATGATGTCGATCACCAGGTCGAGCGGCTCCACCGGCTCCACGTCGCCCTCCGGCTGCCCCGCTTGCGCGTATTCCAGCAGCGACTCCGTGAGTTCGTCCATGCGCCGCGCCGCGGTGATGATGCTCTTGAGGTAGGCTTCCCTCTCCTCCTCCGTGTTGCTTTCCGCCCGCAGGAGCTGCGCGTATCCCTCGATGAGCGAGAGCGGGATGCGCAGGTCGTGCGAGACGGTGGCGGCGAAGGCGTTCAACTCCTGGTTGCTGGCCAGAAGTTCCTTCTCGATGAGTTTGCGCTCGGTTATGTCGCGCGAGTTGATGACGATGCCCCGCACCGAGGGGTCCTCCAGCAGGTTGGTCATGATCGCCTCGTGCCAGTGGTAGGTGCCGTCCCGGTGGAGGAAACGGCTTTCCGCAGAGAAGCTCATGCCGGGATGCTGCATGACGTAGAGATTATCCCGCCTCGCCTGTTCGAGGTCGTCGGGGTGTATGAAATCGAAGAGGCACTTGCCGTATATATCCTCTGCGCTAAAACCGGTGATGCGCGCGGCCGAGGGGCTTCCCCACCGGAAGGCGAGATTTTCGTCGAGGATGGAGACCATGTCGGCGGCGTTGCGGATCAGCGACCTGTAGTAGCGCTCCCTGCCCGCGAGCGACTCCTCGCTCTTCCTGCGCTCGGCGAGTTCCGCCCTCGCGCGCCGCAGCTCGCTTTCGCCCGCCTCCAGCTCGCCAACGCGCCGCCGCAGGCGCTCCAGCTCCCCGAGAAGCTCTTCCTTCGCGTTCTCCCTTTCCTCCGACACCCTGTTCCTCCAGGATAAGCACCGAAGTCGGCCGGATGCCCATCCCCTTGCCGCCACGATTTCCGCGGGTGGACACGGTAATAGTGCACCACAGCCCCGTTTTTTCGGTTCCCATTACATAGCTCCTATATTTTCTTCGGCCTTGAACTCCTTTTGTTTAAGGGGTACAATTTCCTCGCCGTCGAAAAGAGTATAGGTTCGAGCTCTCCGAGCCCGTCCGCCTAAGGCAAACGCTAAGGCGGCGGGCCGATAGGGTGTAGATGGAAACGCCTGCGCCTCCCGTACTTGGAAAGGAGAGGGATTTGTTCGGCAATGCGAGCTCGTCCTCTCCGGGCGAGCATTTTTCGTATCGAGAAAGGCCCGGGATCATCACCATATCCGGGGCGAACAAGGATATCGGCAAGAGTTCCCTGGCCGCTTTCATCATCCGGCACTGCCGCAGCTGCGCCGGCGTCAAGGTCACCGTCCACGCCGAACGGCCGCCCGGCGAGGCGGTGATGGTGGAGGAGGACCCCCCACTCGCTCCTGGCACGGACACCGCCAGGATGGTGGAGGCCGGGGCATCTCCCGTGTTCTGGGTGCGCACCACCGTGGACGATATGGCGGCGGACCTCGCGGAGGTCTGGACGCGGCTCGACGCCCCCATCGTGGTCGTGGAGGGGAACAGCGTGCTCGACCACGTCGAGCCCGACTACGCGGTGTTCATCATGGGCTCCACGCTGGATGACTTCAAGCCCTCGGCGTGGAGCGCGATAAAAAAAGCCCATACGGTGGTGGTCAACGGGGAGCAGGACATCCCGGGCGCGGATATCCTGCGCCTGGAGCGCGAGATAAAGAAGATGAACCCCAAGGCCAAGATGGTGGTGGTTTCCGAGCTGGGAAGGGACGAGGCATGGGGGATCGTGCTGTCGCGGATCTTGGGAAGAACGGGAGGTGGATCCATGTCCGACGAGGTGGAAGAGAAGGTCCTGGAGGCGGTGAAGGACAGGGCGGACGAGGGACGCATCGCCTGCGCCGTAGCCCTGAGGCTGGCCGAGGAGCTGAAGGTCCCGGCCGCGGAGGTCGGCAAGGCCGCCAACGCCCTGAACGTGAAGATAGTTAAGTGCTCGCTGGGATGTTTCTAGCCCTGAAGGGTGAACTGAACCGGCCGGCGAGAAATGGAACAAAGGAGACCGGGATGCGCCATCATAGCACATCGGTAGCATTGATCATTCCCATCGTCGCAACGGCCTTACTCGCGGGCGCCGTGGGGTGCGGGGGCGGCATGAGCGGCACGGCCGAGAGGACCGACCTGATCCTCGCCACTACCACCAGTATCCAGGACTCGGGCCTACTTGACGAATGGGTCCCCATGTTCGAAAAGCACAACCCCTATTCCGTGAAAGTCATCGCGGTAGGCAGCGGCGAGGCCATGGAAATGGGCAAGAGCGGCGAATGCGACGTCATGCTGGTGCACAGCCCTGCCGCGGAGGAGGAGATGGTGGCCGAGGGTTACGCCGCCGACCGCAACGCCGTCATGCACAACAATTTCATCATCGTAGGTCCGGCCGCGGACTCCGCCGGGGTGAAGAGCGCGACCACCGCCGCGGAGGCGTTCAAGAAGATCGCCGACTCCCAGCAGCCCTTCATCTCGCGCGGGGACGGCTCGGGTACCCACACCAGGGAACTCAAGGTATGGAAGGAAGCGGGGATAGAGCCCCAGGGGGCGTGGTATGCGGAGACCGGCAAGGGGATGGGGGACACCCTGCGCGTGGCGTCGGAGAAAAAGGCCTACACGCTCACCGACGACGCCACCTACCTTAAGCTCGAGGACGACCTGGAGCTGGAGGTGCTCTTCGAGGGGGACAAGATCCTCTACAACAACTACCACGTCATGAACGTAAACCCTGAGAAGTACCCGGATATCAACTTCGAGGGAGCGAAGGCCTTCAACGCCTTCTGCATCTCGCCCGAGGCCCAGGAGTTCCTTCTCGAGTTCGGCGTGGAGGAGTTCGGGCGCCCGCTTTTCGTCCCCGACGCCCTCCCGGAGCAGGCGTTTGAATGGTCTCCGGCGCCCGCGAGATGGTGCAGGCGCTGGAGATCGACCGTGTGACATGGGCTTCCATTCAGGAGGTGCTCCGATCATGGGAGACATATGGCAGGGCTTCGTGGAAGCCGTGAAACTGATTATCCATTTCGACCCTTACGTGATGAAGATAACCTTCTTCACCCTCTACGTCTGCGCCATCGCCACCTTCTTCGGGATGCTCATCGGCATCCCCCTGGGCTCTGTTCTGGCGCTTTACCGTTTTCGCGGGCGCAAGTTCCTGGTGACCCTGGTCAACGCGGGGATGGGCCTGCCTCCTGTGGTAGTCGGCCTTTTCGTGTATCTCTTTATAAAGAGGAGGGGCCCCCTGGGCTTTCTCGGGTGGCTCTATACCCCAAGGGCTATCATCCTGGCGGAGATCGTGCTGGCCATGCCCCTGATCGCCGGGATAACCATGGCCGCGATGCAGAACGTGAATCCAAAACTGCGCATGCAATCGAGGTCGCTGGGAGCCGGGGAGGCGGGCTCGACCTTGACCCTGCTGCGCGAGAACCGCCTCTCCCTGGTCGCCGCGGTGATCGCCGGCTTCGGCGGCATCATATCGGAGGTGGGGGCGGCGATGATCGTGGGGGGAAACCTCCTCGTGTACGGCGAGCCCTATACCCGCACCCTGACCACGGCGACCGTCCTCGAGGTGAGCAAGGGCAACAGCACCTCGGCCATCGCCCTGGGCTTGATCCTGCTGGGTATCACCATCGTCCTGGTGTGGATCATGACCCTCATCCAGCAGGGCACCCTGCTGAGCCACCCCGCACGGCTGGCGCGAAGCCTGATGTCCCGCCGCCGCAAGGAGTCGCCGGCTTGAGCGCTCTACTTTCCATTGAAGGATTGAAGCACGCCTACGGGGGAAGGCAGGTCCTGGATGTGGATCGCCTCGAGATAGGTGAGGGGGAGATACTCGCGGTGGTCGGCCCCAACGGCTCCGGGAAGAGCACGCTGTTGCGCCTGATCGACCTGTTGGAAAAACCTCTGGCGGGGGAGTTGACCTTCTGGAACGGGGCGCGCCTTTCCCGTATGACCCGGAGGGATAAGAAAGAGCTCTCACGCCAGATGGCGATGATCTTCCAGGAGCCCCTGCTCTTCAAGCGTAGCGTACGCGCGAACGTCGCCTACGGCCTCAAGGTGCGCCGCGTGCCGAAGGAAGAGCGGGATAGAAGAGTGGGGGAGATGCTCCAGAGACTGGACCTCCAGGAACTTGCCGAGCGGGACGCCATGACCCTCTCCGGCGGCGAAGCCCAGAAGGTCACCCTGGGGAGGGCGATGGTGCTGCGGCCGCGCCTGCTACTCATGGACGAGCCCCTTGCCTCCCTCGACGTCCCCGCCAGCAAGGCCCTGCGCGAGGACATATCCCGTCTGGTCAGGGAGATGGGCGTCACCGCCGTCTACGTCACCCATGACCACCACGAGGTACTGGAGATCGCCGACTCGCTCGCGGTGATGCTGGACGGGAAGCTGCAACAGGTGGGTGGGCCGGCGGAGGTCTTCGGACGGCCGGTGAACGAAGAGGTGGCGGAGTTCCTGGGGGCGGAGAACCTGCTGGAGGGCGTGGTGGCCGCAAGCCGGGAAGGCATGGCGGACATAGACATAGAGGGAGTACGCATCGGGGCGCTGTGTGGGCAGCCGCCGGGCTCGCGCGTCAAGGTGCTCGTCCACCCCGAAGAGGTGGTCCTTCTCGCCGACTCCGGGGACGCGGGGTCCGCCCGCAACCGCCTTCCCGCGCGGATCACGGATGTAAGAGCTCTGGGCGCGCTGGTGAAAGTGGGCCTGGACTGCGGATTCCCGCTCGTGGCCTACATCACGAAGGCCTCCCGCGAGGAGATGGGCATCGAGCCGGGCCGCCGCGTGACGGCGGCGGTCAAGGCGACGGCAATCCACGTCATGCCTTTCGTGGGGCCCGGGAGATAAGGCGTTCGGGTCCAAACATAGGCCCGAGCCCGGGGGTAACGGTCCTCGCTCCGCACTCGCAGGCTACATATCCGGAGCGCATCCCCCTTCCGTATTTACTGCTCGCGAAAGTCGCTTCGGACCGACCCCCGGTTCTCGGGCTGGTGGGAGCACAGACGAAGGTTCGCCCGAACGCCTTGTCGTCCCGGGCCGGGTTTATTTCTCTTACGACACCTGGGCGGATCGGGTCCCTCCATGGCGGAATATATGCTCGCTTGCCCAGTAGCTTCGGACCGACCCCCGGTTCTCGGGCTGGTGGGAGCACAGACGAAGGTTCGCC
>CAZQFX010000076.1:0-2515 GCA_964592775.1 uncultured Actinomycetota bacterium | reverse complement strand
CGAACGCCTTGTCGTCCCGGGCCGGGTTTATTATTCCAACTACACCCGAACGGGCCAGCTTACCTCAGCCAAGAATATGCACGGCCGCGCGCTCGCCGCGGCCGGCCAGCTGCCGTAGTGTAGAATGATTTCATGAAAACGGCGCGGTATATTGTGTTGGCAGCCCTTCTCTTGCTGCCGGTGGCCCTCATGGGATGTGGAGGGGGCGAGCCCATCATCGTGGCGGCCACCAACGACCTGGAGGGGAGCGGGATACTCCAGGCGTGGGCGGATGATTTCCAGGACAGGACGGGGAGGCAAGTGGAACTGGTGATCGTCCCCGACGAAGAGGCGCTCGGCATGGCTAGGCACGGCGAGTGCGACGCCGTCATCACCCATATCCCCGAGGAGGAGGCGTCGCTGGAACGGTCGGGCTACGTCGAGGGAGGCCAGGAGATCATGCGCGACGACTACGTCCTGGTGGGGCCGCCTGAGGACCCGGCCGGCAGCGGGGAGTCGGATTCCATCGCCCACGCCCTGAAGAAGATAGCCGACACCAGGCAGACCTTCATCCTGCGCATCGACGGCTCCGGCAACGCCTACCGGCAGAACATGCTATGGAGCATCTCCGGCGTCGGCGAGGCGGGGGAGTGGCTGCTGCCCACGGAGGCAGGCGCGGACGAGTCCCTGGAGGAGACGTCGCGGGAGGGAGCCTATACTCTGCCCGACCGCAGCAGCTTCGAGAGAATGGCAGGCGGATTGGGCCTGGAGGTCCTCTGCGAGGACGGCGAATCGCTGCCAAACCCCTACCGCGCCGCGGCGGTGAGCGCCATTGTCTATCCGGATACGAACCTGGAGGGAGCGCTGGAGTTCGTCGCTTACCTGCGTTCTCCCGACGCCCAACGCTTCTTCGGCCTGGGGGCCTGGGAACCCCCGCCCGAGTAACGTCGCGGCCTGGAGGTCAGGCCCTGACTCGAGCCCGGGAGGGCGCAAAGCGAACCACGGGGATCGGCCGGGACCATGAGGCCGGCCTGCAAGGCGGAGGAGAAAACCGGGATCAAGGGCTGACCAGGATTCAAGCCCGGGAGGGACGGGCAGAGACGGTGGAGACAATGCCGGGCCGGGAGATCGGCCTGGATGGAAAGGGAGATGATCCGGGATGCTGACGGTGGAAGAGGCAAGGGAATACGTGCTCGGCTCCATCGACCGGCTGGAAGAGGTCGAGGTCCAGCTTCTGGAGTCGCTGGGGATGAACCTGGCGCGGGACGCGGTGGCGCGCGACGACATCCCGCCCTTCGACAACTCGGCCATGGACGGGTATGCGGTGCGGGCGGAGGATATAGCGGCCGCTTCACCCGGGGACCCGGCCGGGCTGACGGTGCTCGGCGACCTGCCGGCGGGCTATACAACGGACGTCGTGGTCGAGCGGGGGCAGGCCTTGCGCATCATGACCGGGGCTCCCCTGCCCGGGGGCGCGGACACCGTGGTGCCGGTGGAGTCCACCCGCACGGAGGGCGGCACGGTCCTCATCCTGGAGCGACTCTCCACCGGCACACACGTGCGCCGGGCCGGGGAGGACGTGAAGGCGGGGGAGTCGGTCATGCCGGCGGGCACCGCCGTCGGACCCGCCGAGCTGGGGATGCTCGCCGGCCTGGGCTACGCGCGCGTGCCCTGCTTCCGGCGCGCGGTGGCGGGTATCATCTCCACTGGCGACGAGCTGGTGGGCGTGGACGAGGAACTCGCGCCCGGCAAGATAAGGGACTCCAACAGCTATACCCTCTACGCCATGGTGCGGGAGGCCGGGGCGGAGCCGCTGCGCCTGGGGGTGGTGCGCGACGACGCCGCGCTCCTCGAGCGCACCATCCTGGATAACCTCGACCGCGTGGACCTCTTCATCACCAGCGGGGGCGTCTCGGTGGGCGACTACGACATGGTCAAGGACGTCCTGGGCAGGCTGGGGGAGATGAACTTCTGGAAGGTGGCCATGCGGCCGGGCAAGCCCCAGGCCTTCGGCCATATCCGGGGCAAGCCCCTCTTCGGGCTGCCGGGGAACCCGGTGTCGGTGGCGGTCTCCTTCGAGCAGTTCGCGCGGCCCGCCATCCTGAAGATGATGGGGCGCTCGCGTATTTTCCGCCCCGAGGTCACCGCCGTCCTCGACGCCCCCATGGGGCGCAAGGCGGGGAGGACGGAGTTCATCCGCGTGGTCGCCGAATGGCGCGAGGGCCGCTGCCACGCCCGACCTACCGGGCCTCAGGGCAGCGGCATCCTCAAATCCATGGTCCTCGGCAACGCCCTGGCGGTGCTCCCCGAGAACGTAGGCCGCCTCGAGGCGGGCGCCGAGGTCAGGTTACAGTTGTTGCGCTGACCTTTCCCCGGGGACCCGACGCCGGGATCGCCACGCCGGGTCAACGCCGGACGCTCACTTCCTTCCCGTCAACACACCACATGGCGGATCGGAGGCTGTGGATTCTCGGATCTTTTGTAACTATTCAGCCCCACTCTCACCACGAAGAGCAACCAACTGACACAGATTGAG
>CAZQFX010000075.1:0-13376 GCA_964592775.1 uncultured Actinomycetota bacterium | reverse complement strand
GACCCCAAGTGGGGACCCCAAGTGGGATGCCGATCCCGTTCCAGGGCTGACCCCAGGTGGGATTCGTGCTATTTTTCTCCTATAGTAGGGGTGCTGCACTCGAAGCACGGATATGGAGGGAGACCACACATGGCCATGAAGATCTTCGAGGAACGGCGCAGTATCCGCCGATACGGGGACCGTTCGGTGGAGGATGAAAAACTGGAGGCTGTGCTGGAGGCAGCCCGCCAGGCGCCCTCGTGGGCGAACATGCAATGCTGGATGTACATCGTGGTCAAGGACCCGGCGCTCAAGGAAGCCGTCGCTGCTACCCTCGAGGGCAATCCCGGCCAGAAAGCGGTCCTCGCGGCCCCGGTGTGCATCGTAGCCTGCGCCGATCCCGAGAAGTCCGGCAACGTCAACGGCCAACCCTACTACATGCTGGATATCGGCATCGGCATGCAACAGCTCGTACTCGAAGCCTGGAACCAGGGCCTGGGAACCTGCTGGGTGGGCTGGATAAAAGAGGACGAGATCCGCTCTATCCTGGGAGTGCCGGAAAACATCCGCGTGGTTGCCCTCACCCCCCTGGGATACCCGGCCGTTTATCCGGACCATCCCGGCCGCAAGCCCCTGGAAGAGATCGTATATAGCGACAAGTGGGGGCGGAGATAACCGCGGATACATTCCGGGGCCGGTTGTCCACGTCGCGAAGCCGTGACACCACCGAGGACGAAAATCGTCAGCGGCAGGCGACGCAACAGTAGTATTGAGAAGTTCTGCCTTGAGGGTAGACAAGGAGCTCAAACAAGCAAGCGCGCATGCCGATAATACCTGTGATCCCTCCGTATGCGCGGTATTGGAGGAGCAGATGCACATCAAGAAATGTAAGGTATGCGGCTTTCCCCGCTGGCTGGCCCGGGAGTTGAGGTGGACCGGAAACGGTACCATAACCGGTAAGAGGAGGCCGGATTTCCGCACCCTGCTCATCGAAGCCGACTACCTAACGGAGATATTCGGCGCTATCGAACGCACGCTGGGCGTTTCCATCCAGCACATCGTCTTCGAGGCGCAGCGCAACGTTGCCAAGGACGTCATCGACGGTAACGTTGAGCGGGCACGCTGGGCTATCCGCCACGTCCCCGGCATGCGCAGGCTTGCCATCGGTTACCTCAACCGCATGGCCTCCTGGACGGGCCAGGCCTATTCGAAAACCATCTCCCATTCCAGGAGCGGAGCGGGGGCGGCCATAGTACGCAACCCCTTCAACCGTGACCTCATGAGTGCGATCGTGATAGGGGCGCTCGAGAGCCTGGGCGAGATGCCGTACGAATACCACTGGGAAACCCATGGCGCCGATGACGTCATCGTGGCGGAGCCCACTGGAGAACACCCCGAGATATCGCAGCGCCTTGCCTACACCCTTCCACCCCTGATGCCCGGCAACCGGCGCTACCCGCCCTGCCCGGGCTGCGGCGTGCCGGCAGAGCTCAAGGACCTGGAGTGGAGGGAGAACGAGGGCTTGATCATAGACACCAGGCACAGCGTGCGCATGGTGGTCATGGAAGTGTATACGACCACCGTCGTGCTGCGTGAACTGGCCCGGGAGCTGGGAGATGACATCTATCCCGTCATAGTCGACGCTCAGCGTGAGTTCTCTCTAGACCACATACGCAGGGAATACCTCTCCGACAAGGAGCCCGGGGACGGATTCGACAAGGCGGCTTTCTACCAGGACGTACTGGACGACATAGCCCTGCGCGGCCAGGGGAATCCCGCGAAATACGTTCTGGATGACGGGCGCCTCACGGTAAGCGTGGAGAATCCCTTCGAGGAGCATATCCTCGCGGGCCACCTCTCCGCCCTCTACGAACTGGCGGAGGGTAAAAAGCCGCGCGCCGATTGGGAGCCGGTCGGCCCCTCCGCCGTCACCTATACTCTCCAGGCTGATTATTGACCTGGACGTATCCCGGCTACAGAGAAACCGTTCAGATCCCTACCGTCGTACGGAGATTCCGGCAGACCGTCCCGCTACTACCCCCCGTACATCGCCCGTTCCGTGACCACCGGCTAAAGTGACCACCGGCCGATCGGATACTACGCGGGTGGACGCGTCCCAAACGTCGGGCACGGTAGTGGCCCTGCTTATTCTATACCGAAATCTCCGTTTGACGGTACGGGCGTGCTCGCGGGGCAGACATATATACCCTTGCTTCTTTACAGTGTCTCCATGCAGTGCGGTAAAAATCACTACCGCATTGCTGCTATACTTTCCTTGAAGGGGGCTGCGCATGGAGGAATTCGACGAGCTGGACCTGGAGACCATCACCCCACGGCAGGTGCGCCAGTACCTGAAGGACAAGTTCGTCATCGTGGCCTCCAACCGTGGCCCGGTGGAATTCCGGCGCACCGCCGACGGCGGCATCAAGGCCTTCCGCGGCGCGGGAGGGGTCGTGACCGCCATGTCCACCGCGCTGGTGGCCACGGACGCGGTGTGGATATCCAGCATGCGCACCAGGGAGGACGCCATCATGGCCCGCGAAGCGCCCGGTAACCGCCTGGCCATGCCCCCCGACAACCCGCAGTACTGGGTGAGGTACATCATCCCCGAGACGAAGGACTTCCAGCAGTACTACAGCGTGATCAGCAACTCCATCCTCTGGCCCCTGCAACACTACCTGTTCGACGTGCTGCGCCGGCCGGTTATCGACGATTCCGTGCACGAGGCCTGGAACAATGGCTACCGCAAGGTAAACCGGCTATTCGCGGATGAGATCGTCAAGGAGTTGCGCTCTACGGACAAGAAGCCGCTCATCTTTCTCCAGGACTATCACCTCTACCTCTGCGCCCAGTACATCAGGCGCAAGGAGCCTGACGTTCTCATCCACCATTTCACCCACAGCCCCTGGACGCAGCCCGACTATTTCCGCCTGCTGCCCCACGGCATGCGCCGCGAGCTGCTGCAGGGGATGCTCGCCAACGACGTCCTGGGCTTCCACACCTCCCATTACGTGAACAACTTCCTGCAGTGTTGCCGGGAGGGAGAGGCGGTGCGGGCAACCGTGGACCCCAAGCGACGCGCGGTACGCCATGGTTCCAGGGAGACATTCGTGCGGCATTACCCCATATCCATCGATCACGAAGCGCTGGAGAGGACCGCCCGCCGCCGGGACATCGCCGAGTACCAGGCGCGCCTGCGGGCCCGCGCGGGTGAGCGCAGACTGCTGGCGCGGGTGGACCGCGTGGAGCCGTCGAAGAACATCCTGCGCGGTCTGCAGGCGTACGAGCACTTCCTGCGCCGCTACCCCGCGTGGCGGGACCGCGTGGTCTTCGCCAACTTCCTCTACCCGTCACGCCTGGACCTCAAGGAGTATCGCGACCTGCAGCGCGACATAGAGGAGGCGGCCGCCGCGATCAACCGCGAGTTCGGCACCGTGGACTGGGAGCCGGTCCACCTGGAGATCGAGGACAACTACCCGCGCTCGGTGGCCGCACTGATGGAGTTCGACGCCCTGCTCGTCAACCCGGTCGCCGACGGCATGAACCTGGTCTCCAAGGAGGCCGCGGTGCTCAACCGCCGCGGCGGAGTGATCATCCTGTCGGTGAACACCGGTTCTTACCAGGAGATGCGCGGGACCGTGATCCCCGTAAACCCGTTGGATATAACGGAAACGGCGGAAGCCATCCGGGGGGCGCTGCAGGCCAGTGAGCGCAAGCGCAAGGCCATGTCCAGGTCGGCACGGGACGTCGTGCGGGCCAACACCTCCTTCAAGTGGTTCCTGCAGCAGATGCGCGCCCTGCGCCGCGTGGAGAAGCAGCGCGAGGAGAACGCCGTGGAAGAGGCCCGCCCGGTGGGACTCCCCCGCTACGAACGCTTCGAGTGATGGGTCTCCCCACGGGAATCGGTACCGCGGTTGCTCGAGCTTCTATATAGCAACTATTAACTTCCCAAGTTCTTCCGCAGGTGTGGGTGGCTTTGACCCAGGCCGAGAGGTCCGTTCCCTCCCAGACCCCTCGGCCTGACTTGACCATCCTCATCCTCCATTCGCCCACACCTATTGCAGAAGAACCTCTTCTAAACACCGATTTTCGTACTTATCTTCCGGCTAACGCCGCACGGCACCATTCTAAACGCTGAAGCAAGCTGAATCGCGCGAGAAAGCCAAAATCCGCTGATGCCGTAATCTATTCCGGCTCAGGGATGTTATGTGGTATGAAGGGGTAAATAGAGGATAAGGTGATGCATAATCAACCTACCCCCAACATCTTGTTACCGGTATGATTTATGTAATATTGCACTACAATGGCATAATGCGCGTAGATTTACGCCTCGGGGAAGAGTTGACTCATAGGATTATAGCCGCAGAGCCTTGGCGTTAACACCATCATATGGAAGACTGGGATCATGAGAGACGCCAAGTACTTCACGCATCCGGTGGCAGGCTGGCAGAGGAGGTACGAGGCTCTCCGCGCCCTCCTCGTCGAAAGGCTCCCGGTGCGCATCGTGGCCGAGAGGTTCGGCTATTCGGAGGGCTACCTGCGCTACCTCTCCCACCGGTTCCGCCACGAGCTGTACGACTTCTCCGAGCCCGCCCCCGAGGGGAAGGCCCGCAGGCGCAGGGTTACGGGCGAGATCAGAAGGAAGATATGCTCCTGGCGCAAGGAGAGGCTCTCGGCCGGCGAGATCGCCCAGCTCCTCTACGAGGAGGGGCACGAGATATCGGTGAGCACGGTGGAGCGGGTGCTTGCGGAGGAGGGCTGCCCCAAGCTCCCCAGGAGGACCCGCCACAGGATAGAGCTCACGGTGAGGGGGGCGTCGCTGCCGGAACGCTCGGGCGTTGCGCGCGCGGGTGATTTCGAGGGGGCCGGCCTGGAGTGCTTCGGCGCCGGAGTCTTCCTGTTCTGCCCCTTCCTCTCCAGGCTCGATATCGCGGGGGTCGTGAGGGAAGCGGGCTTGCCCGGGACCAGGGAGATACCCGCCCTGTCCTACCTCCTGTCCTTTTTGTCGCTGAAGCTCCTCGGCACCGAGCGCTACAGCCACGTGGGCGACCATGCCTTCGACCCGGGGCTGGGGCTGTTCGCGGGGCTGGGGGTTCTCCCCAAGACCACCGCCATGTCCACCTACTCGTACTCCCTGGACGCGGTGCACATAGAAAAGCTCGAGCGCGCCTCCGTCAAGCGGGCGCGCAAGCTCGGTCTCTACGACGGGAGGGTGGCGAACCTCGACTTCCACACCGCCGCCCACTTCGGGGAGGAGTCCGTGCTTCCCGAGCACTGGGCCGGAGCCAGGGGAAAGACCATGAAGGGGGCGCTCACGCTCTTCGCCCAGGACTCCGCAAGCAAGCTCATCCTCTACATCACGGCGGACATCACGCGCGACGAGATGGACGACCAGGCGCTCGCCTTCCTCTCCTTCTGGAGGAGCGTGGCCGGGGGGGGTGAAGCCCACCCTGGTGTTCGACTCCAGGTTCACCACCTACGAGAAGCTCTCGGTTCTCGGCTCCGAGGGAGTGAAGTTCATAACCCTCAGGCGAAGGGGGGCGAAGCTCGTGGAGGCCGCCGAGAAGGCGGCGGACTGGAAGCGCATACACCTACCACACAAGGGAAGGAAGTTCCCCGACCCGTACGTCAACGAGTCCATGGTGCGGCTGAAGGACTACGACGGCTACGTGCGCCAGATCATCATGAAGGGAAACGGCCGCGAGAAGCCCACCTTCATCGTCACCAACGACTTCGAGATACCGGTGGAGCTGGTGGTGGGGAACTACGCGCGCCGCTGGAGGGTGGAGAACGGGATCGCCGAGGCGGTCAGGTTCTTCAATCTCAACTCCCTTTCCTCCCCCATACTCACCAAGGTCCACTTCGACGTGGCCATGACCATGGTGGCGGACACCCTCTACACCATGTTCGCCCAGAAGCTTCGAGGTTTCGAGCACTGCGACGCCCCAAAGCTCTACCGCCACTTCGTCAGGGGCAGGGGAACGGTGTCGGTCCGCAACGGCGAGGTCGCCGTCACCTATCCCCGCAGGGCCCACAACCCCATCCTGAGGAACGTGCCATGGGACAGGCTGCCGGGGCTTCTGCCCGGCCTTCATGACGCCCCGCTGACCTTCCAGTTCAAGTGACCTTCAGGCCGGCAGATGTTATGCTGCTATGACGGTTAAACAAGTGCGAAAATCGGTGCTAATCTTTTAAGATCATATTCACTTCCATAGGAGTAGGACCGATAAATACACCGAGCGGTAACAAAGGCATCCGTATCTGACGGAGAGCCTTCGTCTATGAGATAACAGGGGGTGGTGAGATCGAGCACCTGTAAAGCATGCGGTATCCCCAGGCTCTTGAGTATGACGCAAGTATGGCGGGATGGTTGTATCGTTGATACCACGAGTGGGTCCGTGAGCCTCTGCATCTATGAGGCCTCCTATCCTACCGCCTTGATAAAAGATCTCGAGGACCAGCTCGGCATCCCTCTCGACCGCATCGTCTACCTGGCGGGGACGCACGCGGCGGTCAAGGTGCTTGGCGTGCTTTACGAGTCACACCCCCGGATCGGAAAGCTCCTCTTCAGCGCGCCTTTCCACCGCATGACCGAAAGCTTTCTCATCGGCTTCGGGAGGGCTATCGGTGTGGCAAAAGTGGAGATCGTCAAGCGCAGGAGGGGGAACGGGGCCACGGTCACCATCGCGGACCCCTTCGACCTGTCGAACTGCCTGGCGATAATCTCGGGTATCCTGCAGATCGCGGACGGATGCCATATTATCTATGACATCCTCGAGAACGGCAGCCCTTACCTCGTGGATTTCATGCCCGCGCCCAAGGGCGCCAGCGAGGAGGAGGCATACCAGCGCCTGTTCGCGGAGAGCCTCGCCCCGGGCAAGATGGAACCCGCCTTCAAGCTCCCCCGTTGCAGGAAATGTGGCGCACCGCGGGACGTCGGCGAGCTGTATGACTTCGATACCGCACAGGGGCTGATAACGGAGCGGGCCAGCGGGGAGAGGACGATATTGATGGGGGTGCACGGTCTCAACTCGATAATCCGCGAGTTGAGCTGGGAGTTGGGGCATTCCGTCAACGACCTTTTCATCGCTTTCGAGAAGCACCGCCTCGCCGCCAGGCTCGATGCGATTCTCGAGGGGGACCATCCCTGGGGGGACGAAGCGCTGCGCGTCTATCTCGCCGTCAGGGGTTTCGGCATGCTGGAGGAGATGCGCGAGGGCGAAGACAGGACCTCCTTCACCGTCCACAACGCCTTTATCGCACCCGTGGTCGCCGGGCGCCTGCTCGCTCTGTGGGAGAAGAAATACGGCAGGCAGGGTTCCTACCAGTTCGACGTCACAGACAGCACCCTCCGTTTTTCCATTTCCTGAAATCCCTCTTGGGGTCATCCCTCTTGGGGTCAGCCCTGGAACGGGATTTACAGCGGAACTTCCGCGCCGCCCTTTGAATCCCACCTGGGGTCAGCCCTGGAATCCCACCTGGGGTCAGCCCTGGAACGGGAGCCTCTACTTTGGGGTCAGTGTCCATGTCGCGCGGCAGCGACACCACAGAGGACGAAAATGCTGGTCGCTATTTTCTTGGGCAAATCTTCAGCGACTGGCGATGCAACATATAGTATTTAAGGGCGTGTTTCGGAGTATGCCCCTACTGATCCCGTTCCAGGGCTGACCCCAAGTGGGATTTACGGAGAGCGTTCCTCGTGTCCAGTACCGGGGCGCCGGAGCGCACGATAAGCCCGTAATCCACGCCGCTGTGCGCGGTGACGATCACCACGCAGCCGCATCCTTCCAAGGCCTCGTCCGTCAGTTCAACGCTGCGCAATACCATGTCCCGCACCTCGAAGACCGGGACGAAGGGGTCGTGATAGGCCACGACCGCTCCCCCCTCCAGCAGCAGCTCTATGAGCTTGGTGGCCGGGGTCTCGCGCGTGTCGCCCACGTCCGGCTTGTAGGCCACGCCCACGAGCAGCACCCGCGCGCCACGCAGACTCCTCCCCGCCGCGTTGACCTCGCGCCCCACCAGCCCAGCCACGAAGTAAGGCATGTTCACGTTGACCTTGCCGGCCAGCTCGATAAACTCGGTCTGGAAGTCGTACTCGCGCGCCTTCCATGCCAGGTAGAAGGGGTCGACGGGGATGCAGTGGCCCCCCAGGCCCGGCCCGGGCCAGAAGGGCATGAACCCGAAGGGCTTAGTCGCCGCGGCCTCGATGACCTCCCATACGTCCAGACCCATGCGCTCGCACAGCATCCACAGCTCGTTTACCAGCGCGATGTTGACGCCGCGGAAGATGTTCTCGAGGATCTTGGCCATCTCCGCCACCTCGGGCGAGCTCACTTTCACCGTCTCCTCCACGAAGGTCGCGTAAAAGGCCTCCGCCAGGCCTGCGCATCTCTCGCACATCCCGCCTACCAGCTTGGGCGTGTTGGCGATGGTCCAGCGCTCGTTTCCCGGGTCCACCCTCTCGGGAGAATAGGCGAGGAAGAAATCCTTGCATAACTCCAGGCTACCTTCTTCCAGGATGGGCGCTACCACCTCGCGCGTGGTGCCCGGATAGGAGGTGGACTCGACGATGACGAGCTTGGGCTTTCCGCCCTCGCGCAGCGCGTCTCTTACCTGCAGGGTGGCCTCACGCACGAAATCGAGGTCTGGATCGCGGGTCTTGGAGAGAGGCGTGGGGACGCACATGCATATGATATCACTCGCGGCGAGATCACCGGGGTCCCCGGTTACCTCGAACTTGCCCGCCGCGATGAACTCCATGAGCCGTTCACCGTCCAGCCCCTCGTAGAGCACCTCACCCCGGGCCAGCCGCTCCCTCTTCTCCCCGTCTTTTTCCAGGCCGAGCACGTGGAAGCCCGCGCCCAACGCGTGCATGGCCAGGGGCAGCCCGACATATCCCATGCCGATGATGCCGACCAGCGCGCTGCGGTCCTCTATGGACTCCTTGAGACCCATGCAACCTCCCGTTTTCTTTCTCCTATCGGTATCGGCGTTTCCAGCCTGCCCGCCTTTGCCCGTTTTCCCATATGTTATCATTTGAGGGGCGGCACCGTGTACGCGGATGCATATGCCGCCGCTTTAGGTACGTGGCACGCGCGCTGGAGCGGAGCAGGAACGGCGGGAGGAGGTGTCCCCTTGGCCGTAGGCCCGATCATCAAACCCGACGAGGTGCTTCCGCTTATACTCGATTTCATCCGGGAGCGCATGGCGCAAGCGGGCAAGTCCCACTTGATAGTCGGTCTCTCCGGCGGGCTGGACTCCACAACCTCGGCTTTCCTGGCCGTACGCGCCTTAGAAAAAGAGAGCCTGACCGCCTATCTCCTACCCTACAGGACGACCAGTCCGAAAAGCACTGGGGACGCGCTGCTGGCGGCCTCGGAGTTGGGCATCGCCTACGAAACTATAGTGATCACGCCTATGGTGGACGCCTATTTCGAGCGCTTCCCCGAGGCGGACGACAAGCGCCGCGGTAATTTCATGGCTCGCACGCGCATGGCCGTGCTCTACGACCAGTCCGCGGCACGGGACGCGCTGGTGCTGGGAACCGGTAACCGCACCGAGGCACTGCTGGGGTATACAACGCTCTGGGGGGATATGGCTTGCGCTTTCACCCCCCTGGGCGACCTGTACAAGACGCAGGTGAGGCAGCTCGCCACGCACCTTGGCGTGCCCGCTCGTATCCTCGACAAGCCCCCCTCCGCCGACCTGTGGCGGGGGCAGACGGATGAGGGGGAGATGGGCCTTGCCTACGAAGAGGTGGACCGGTTGTTGTATAACCTGGTCGACCTGGGCCTGGACGACGCGGAGTTGGAGGGCGAGGGCTTCTCGCGGGCGTTCATCCTCAAGGTAAGGGGCATGATGGAAGCCTCCACCTTCAAGCGCCGCATGCCCCCCTTCTGCGAGCTCTGATCCCACCTGGGGTCAGCCCTGGAAGGGGATCGGGATCCACGTTGCCAGCAACGCGCCCTTGCGGCAACTTTCCAACCTTACGCCACATCACTCCCTGCAGCCGATCTTCCACCTCGATCCCAATGGTCGCACGGTCGCTTTCACCCTTCGTCTTACTCACAACTTGCCTGAAGCGTACCAGGCACCGAGAAATGCATCGGGCCTGAGCCCATGGTCAAAATATGACGCTTTCTCAAGGCGACCGAAGCATCCCTTCCATCTATAATGGTCCTATGGCGAGAAATGCAAGGGTCCTCGAGGTATGCAATTTGGACCGTTTCGCGGCATCCCCCTACATGTTGCCCCTCTTCCGTGGACTGGTTGAGCAGGGGCACGAGGTGCACGTCGCCTGCCGGGTGACCTCTTTCGCACATATCCTCGCCAAGGCCGGCCTCATAGTGCACGACCTCCCCATCACCCGGCGCGTCACCCCTCTCTCCGATATCAAGGTCTACCGCTGCTTGAAGTCGCTCATCCATGAAGGCGGTTACGACCTGGTGCATACCCACAACCCCAAGGACGGCGTCCTGGGACGCGCCGCCGCCTGGAAGCTCGGAGTGCCCGCGGTCGTGCATACCTGCAACGGCTTCTATTTCTCCCACCGCTCCTCCGGGCTCAAGCGCTGGCTGGTGCTGCGCGCCGAACGCTTCGCCGGGAAGCGCTGCCACCTGGTCATCTTCGTCAACACCGACGACCTCGCCCTGGCCGCGGCGAAAGAAGTGGTGGGCACGAGCAAGGCCAGGCTCATATACAACGGGGTAGACCTGGGGCGCTTCAAGCCTGGAGAGGATGACGGCCTTCGAGACGACCTCGGCATACCCGCGGGAGCGGCCGTCCTCGGATATATCGGGGAGATCAAGCGGGAGAGGAACCTGGATGCGCTGGTCCAGGCTGCCGCCAGGGTCTGCCGGGAACGTCCCGACCTCTACCTGGTGCTGGTCGGGGACTCCTCCATGGAGCCGGAGGAGCCGCAGCGTCTCGCGAAGTTCGCGGCCAAGTTGGAGCCTGGACTGGAGGAGAGACTCCTATTCACCGGATACCGTTTCGATTCTGAGCGTTTCTACCGTATTTTCGATATTTACGTGCTGCCGTCAACCCGCGAGGGCTTCGGCGTGACCCTTATCGAGGCCATGGCTACCGGGCTACCGGTCATTGCGTGCCGCGTGCGCGGCCCGAAGGAGATCGTGGAAGATGGGGTGGACGGCATCCTGGTGCAGGACCGCGACCCTGCCGCGCTCGCCGCCGCCATGACCTTCTACCTGGAGGCGCCGGAGGCGGTAGCCGCCTACACGCGGCGGGCACGCGAGAAGGTCGTAAGGGAGTTCGACCACGCCATCATGCGCTCCAAGCTCTACGCGGAATACGCGCGCCTGACGGACATATAAATCCCTCTAAATCCCTCTTGTAAATCCCACCTGGGGTCAGCCCTGGAACGGGATCGACAAAGAGGAGACCGCGAGATCATTCCCGCGAGATAAGCGCCAATACTTCCTCGGAATCCGAATCGATCTTCCTTCTGAACGATGGATCTTCGTTATAATCAGCAATTAGTTTGCTATAACGATGAGAGGCCGTATTGGCATTGATTACGCCGATCAACTTCGCTATATCCTTGTTTGGCGAGATCGTCAGCTCTCTCGCCAAGTACAGGAATACATCACATGCCCTCCTATACATGTCATCCCTCTTGAAGTCACCCACGCTCAGACCACTTATTCCGAAGTATTCGCAAGTCGCCTTGTATACGCATTCGAGAGATGCCCTGCCCGATACTCTCTTCCCGCTCAATAACTTCTCCAGATATGCCCTCTCGTTTCCTTCTATGCGCGGCATGATCCGCTGCACAAACCCCTCGCCGCCCAGAATCATCCGACCAATCAGCTTGTCCTGCGGATAATACGACGGGTCTTTCATGCCGGCTATGATGAACTCGCGGTAACCCTTCAGCGTTTCCCCCACGCCGTTGCCGAAGTAGTCGCCCAACCAATCCCTCTTCAACCAACCTATCCGCCGGTCCCCGCCAAGATATGTTGGATAGCTCGACCATAAGTAGCCCTCAGGCGCCCGCACGATCGCAGCGCTCACGGGATTGAGGTGGATATATCTGTTAACGGCCAACATATACTCCTCCTTGTCCACGAGAATCGCCTTATACCTGCCAGCGAAGATATGGCCAAACCAGCCGTTCCTGGCAAGATAACTCGCATAAGACGAACCAAGATAATGCATGAATTCAGGGAGGTTGGGCTCGTTGATCTGAACCTGCAGATGGTAATGGCTATCCATCACGCAGAAAGCATATATATCTACGTGGAACCTTTCCGCACCTTCGCCCACAGACCGCAGAAAATACCCCTTGTGATTGTCGGTTGGAAAGATACGATCGCTCCTGTTTCCACGTGAGATCACGTGGTACATCGCTCCCTCGTACTGAATTCTGATCGATCGAGGCATGTTGATTATATTATATATTTTAATCATGATAGTCAATACTTGAGACCGGACCTAACTGCGGAGAACAAGCCGGTGTTTCGTTCTCCGAGTATGAAGGCCACTGCTTCTTCCTTGAGCTAGGAAAACCACTTTATTTAAGGTTATTCTAGAATCGAATCCATGATGGTTGGATTGCAGGTATGGACATACTCCTCGCAAGAAGCTAGAGGCGCTATGAAGCAAGAGGCGAATACGATACGGGTACTGCTGGCGGACGACCACGCCATCCTGCGGGAGGGCCTGGCGTCGCTCATCGAGAAGCAGTCCGACATCGCCGTTGTCGGCGAGGCTGCGGACGGGGGCGAGTGCCTGGAGAAGACGGCGGCGCTCATCCCGGATGTGGTGGTGCTGGATATCAAGTTGCCGGGGATATCCGGCATCGAGGTCTGCCGCCAGCTTAAGACCTCGCACCCCTTGATGAAGGTGATAATGCTCTCCATGTACGAGGAGTACGAATACGTAAGCCGCGCCTTGCAGGTGGGGGCGGACGGCTACCTGCTGAAGAAGGTGGCGAGCTCGGAACTGGTAAGCGCCATCCGCAAGGCCAACGAGGGCGAGAAGACCTTCAGCCCGCAGATCCTGGACATGATAGTGACCTCCTTCAAGGAGGAGGCGCGAGAGGTTCGGATGAAATCACCGTTGAGCACGCTTACCTCGCGTGAGCATGACGTGCTTTCGCTCATGAGCGAGGGGCTTAGCAATAAGGAGATAGCCTCCCGGCTGTTCGTGTCCCCTAAGACAGTGGAGAAGGTGGTGTCGGGCATCTTCCGAAAGCTGGGCGTCAGTTCACGCACTGCCGCCGTCAAGCTCTTTTTCAGCTCCCAATAACCCCTTGGAGCCCAATCCCACCTGGGGTCAGCCCTGGAACGGGATCGGCAAATCCCACCTGGGGTCACCTTTAAACTCACTTTCCCCACCCCTCACAGCCTGTTCCCAGGTAATTTCTGACAGAGCTG
>CAZQFX010000074.1:0-13568 GCA_964592775.1 uncultured Actinomycetota bacterium | reverse complement strand
GCGAGAGGACTGAGGGAACCGTGAGGGACCCTGACCGCGGCGCAGAAGTCAGCAGGGGCCATAGTAGGACGACCTTTTGTCGACCGAAGGGCCGAACGGCGAGGAGCGGCAAGTAGGATGCGCGACTCGCGGGACGGCAAGCGGCGGAAAAGCCAGGCGCAACTGGCCTTCGGCGAGGCCGGGGAGGGTGAAGCCCGCGAACCCTCGCCCGAAGGGACCGGACCGCCCCCTGCCCGTTGTTTACTTATGGGGCGGAGCTCCCGATAATTGCAACTATGAAAACGAAGGTCTTCCTCCTGGCGTTCTTGATGGTCGCGGGCATAACGGCTTCGTTCGCCCCCCCCGCCCTCGCGCAGGACTTCGACCTCACGGTGATCCCGGCCAAGGAGGAGGTCGAGGCCTTACCGGGGCAGAGCGTCGAATTCTCCATCGAGCTCCGAAACAACGGCGCGAACGCCATCCAGCTCCTGGTCTATCCCATGGATTATTACGTATCTCCCGACAACACCTTCTTTTTCGAGCCGCCGGGCACCCTTCCCAATTCCTGCGCCGACTGGATCGGGATCGGGACCGACCGCATCGAGATACCCGCGGGCTCCTGGTTCAACGCCCCCTTCAGGTTGACGGTCCCCCCGGATGCCGAGAACGGGGGCCACTACGCGGTCATCTTCTTCCAGGACGCCTCCGGGCCGCAGCCGGGGCAGGGAGCGGAACTCACCCCCCGCGTCGGCGCCCAGGTCCTGCTCACGGTCCCGGGTGAGATCATAAGGGAGGGCGAAATAGCGGGCTTCGAGATCGAAGACGACTTCTTCTCCCTCTGGGCGCCACCCGCCGAAGGCGCCGCGGGATGGCCGGCCAGGAACATCGAGTACCGCGTGGAGACGGAAAACACCGGCAACGTGCACATCACCGTGAGCGGAGTGATCAACTACCGCTCCAAGTTCGGCCTGGGATCGGGAAGCGTGGAGCTGGGGAGCATGACCATCCTGCCCGGCACCGTCCGCTACTTCGAGGGCATCCTTCCCGGCCCGCCGCTCATGGGGTGGTTCGAGGCCGAGGTATCGGTCATGTACGGCCCGGACCAGTTTACCTTCGACGTGGAGAAAAAGGCCGGGGCCGGTTTCGCGGTCATCCCGGTGCTCTGGATACTCGCCTTCATCCTGGCCGCCCCGGTCCTGTGGGGCGTTATCCACCTGGTCAGGAAGAGATTGCGGCTGAGTATAAGGATCGAGAAAAAGCAGTAGCGGGTCCAGGGGCCGAAAGATGCGATATACCGGGAGTTCTGAGGGCTGGCAGGTATGACATACGGTAGGTCCGGGCTTTGCCGAACTGCAGATCAAGGGTCAGCGTGCCACTATGGTGAGCAGGTCGCACTCCGCGAAAGCAAGGGTGGAAACGTTGCTCTTTACCGCGCCGCCCGGACCGATCCGTATGCTGGGGCCTATAGTCACTTCGACCGACACCGAGTTCCGGTCCCCTGCGAAGGAGGCGGAGGCCGGGACCAGCAAAAACATGGCGACGGTCAACAGAATCAGCGATATGTAAATGCTCCTGGCGATCTGCGAACCCCTAAGGACCTGCATCTTTTTTCCTCCTCGCCTATTCAACGGAGAGAAAGGCGAAGCAGCGTATAGAACAGACGGGTGATTATCACATGCCTGAAGTACTATCGTGCCCTGGCGCACACCCGATTCCCCTCGCCACTTGGAGGCATGGTACCATATATGGATGTATATGGATACCCGGGGGAAATCACGGCCGGAGATAAACGGCTCCATATCCCACCGCGTCTTCCGGAGAAGAATCAATCATGAAAACCCGGCATCATACCGAGATATATATCAGGAACGATGATACGTTGGCGCGCGTGACGGATAGCGGACGCGCGTGGCGCGGAGGCGATCGGATGCGATTGTTCCCGCGCATGGTTGCGCGAAGGTATGGAGGATGGATACGGGTTGAAGGAGATCCCCGGAATGGGTAGAGGGAACGTCCCGGTAAACCGCGGGAGCTTGTTGCCGGCGCTGGCGGCGGTCCTGCTGGCTGTGCCCCTTGCTTTCGCCATGCCGCCCCGCGCCTGCGGCGATACGGTCATCGCCGTGACCCCCACCCGTATCCCCCTGGAACTGGCGCCGGGTGAGACCGCCACGGAGGAGATCACCCTGATCAACCAGGGGACGGAGGAAGCGAGGCTGCTGCCGTCGATAGCGATACTGGTGGAGGGCGAGGGGGGCGAGCTCGGCTTAGAACAGGGTGAGGCTTGCGCCTGGCTGGAGCCCGGGACGGACGAGCTGCTGCTGGCGCCGGGGGAGAGCGGCTTCTTCACTTTCTCCATAGCCGTGCCCCAGAACGCGAGGTCCGGCCTCTACGACCTGGCTATCTCTTTCGAGCTGTCCAGAGACGGCGGGGAGGGCATAGGGTTGACCGGCGGGATAGCGGTTCTCGTGGACCTGGAGGTCCTGCCGGAGCCGGGCGGGGATGAAGCGGGTTTCTCCGCGGGATTCATCATCATCATGGCCATGGTGGCGGCCGCGCTCCTGGGCGCTATCGTGCTGGCGGCGTCATCGCGTCATGGGACCGGGAAGGGAAGCGCGGGCAAGGGCGCGAAGGGAGAAGGAGAATGAGAGGCATGGTGCCCATCACGCGCCCGGGACGCCTGGCGGTGACACTGGCGCTCTCGTCGCTGCTGTTGCTGCCCGCGTTTATCGTCTCCCCGCCGGGCGGGGCGGATTCCGCCTACAAGGTCCCCACCGCCAATCCCGTCATGGTGCGCGGAACGCGCGTCTCCGGCACTTTCGTCAACGTGCAGACATCGGACAATACCTACATGAGGTTGCGCGAGGCCCTGGTGGGCGGCATAAGGTATCTGGACACGAACTGGGACGGATGGCAGGCGTTCTCGGAAGCCGCCAGGAGCTACCTCATAGATATCGTTATCGAGCTGGAGGGCTACCAGCAGCACGCGACCGACGGTTGGTACGTGCGGTTCTATAACTACGACACCGGCGCCTGGGACGGGTCGTGGTACCTGTTGGGAGCCCTGCCCACCGCGCCGGACGGGACCCTGCAGGTCGCGGTGGGTAACGCCGCGCGCGCCAGGGCTTTCGTGGGCGCGGCCGGCCAGTTCAGGCTGAGGTTCGCCGACAGCAACACCGCGACCGGAGGCGCGGACGGCGTCAGGACCGACCTCTACATCGACCTGCTGCGGGCCCGGTTCGTGTACGATATCCGGGCTCCCGTTTCCGCCATCACGGCGCCGCTCGACCTGGAGCAGACCAACGCGGTTTCCTATATCGTGCGGGGCACCTCCGCGGACGCGGTGCCCGATCCCAGCGGGGTCGGACTGGTGGAGGTCTCCGTCAACGGGGGCGCGAGCTGGAATCCCGCCACGCCGGTTGCGCCGGGAGACTATTCCACCTGGTCGTATAACTGGGGAAGCATACCCGCGGAGGGCACCTACAACATCCTCAGCCGGGCCCGGGACAACGTGGGGAACCAGGAGACGCCGGGGGCGGGAGTCAGGCTGGTGGTGGACTGGACCCGCCCACAGGTTGCCGGTACCTCGCCTGTCAACGGGGATATCAACGTGGGCGTAGGCACGAATGTATCCGCGGCTTTCCTCGAAGCCAACGCCATGAACGCGGGCACCATCACGAACTCCACCTTCACCCTCAGGGACGAGGGGGGCACACCCGTCGCCGGTGCCGTATTCTACAATGCCGCCTCAAAGACCGCCACCTTCGACCCCGCCTCCGACCTGTTCTACGGTTATCAATACACGGCCACCCTGACCACAGGGGTCTCCGATATGGCCGGCAACGGCCTGGCGGCGAATTATAACTGGACCTTCAGGACCGCCGACATCCTCAGCCTCAACCTGTCCGACACCTATAACCATGACGGCACGCCGGGCGGCGGCACGGTGGATTTCGGGAGCATGAACCCGGATGATTCCCCTTACATAGTAGGAGGAGGCAGCCCCCCCTACGCGGTGAACGTGAGGGTGCTGAGCTCGACGAGTTGGAACCTGCTGGTGCGCGCCGATTCGGACCTGGCCGATAACGCCCGGGTCCCCCCCTCGGTGATCCCCATCTCCCAACTGCAGTGGATGATAACCGGCGGCGCCGCCTGGAAGCCGTTTACCCTCGCGGATACGGAGGTCTTCCAGCCCCCGCGGTCGAGGACGCCCCAGCCCGGCGGCGCGAACGTGACCTTCGATCTCAGGTTGGACCTCAACTGGGAGGACAGGCCGGGCGACTATTCCAGCAGCATCGTGATCATCCTGCTGCAGCAGCCCTGAACCGCGTTTCCCCGCAGAATCCCAGGTCCACTGCAAGGCGCTGGCTTCTTAGTGCTCCGATCCGTAAATACGCCCGCAACAGGTCGCCGCTGCATCCCCGCCCGCTGCGTTGCGTTCCAGCCGGCTCAACGGTGGACGATGCCGTCGCCCCCGCAGGTGGAGCAGGCCGCCGTCTCCTTTATCTTTCCGCTCCCGCCGCACGTACCGCACGGCACGGTGCCCGCTCACGTGTCGCACGTGCCGGTGCCGCCGCACTCCGGGCACGTTACCACGGAGACGGCGGTCCCGTCACCGCCGCAGGTACCGCAGGCCACGTAGGCCGAGCCCAGGCTGACGGTGACCGCGACCTTCGAGCCGCGCATGATGGCGGTTTTCGGGGCCGGCTCGGTGGAACAGACAAGGCCGGCTCCCATGGACTCGTTATAGACCCGCTGCACTTCCGCCTGCAACCCCAGCGCCTGCAGGGCGGCAAGGGCATCCGCCTCCGTGGATCCCAGGAGCGCGGGCACCGAGACCATCTCCGGTCCCTTGCTCACCGTCAGGGCCACGGCCGAACCCTTTGCCGCCTCCTCGCCGGATGATGGGCTCGAGGAGACGATTCTTCCCGCGTTCACGGCGTCGCTGTATACCTCGCGTATCCCGCCCGCCTCCAGGCCGGACTCCCCGAGCCGCTCTTGCGCCTCCTGCGGGGTCATCCCGGCCAACTGCGGCACCTGCACCAGATCGATAGCGGGAGCCGCTCTGTTGCAGCCGGCCAGGAAGGAGAGGCAAAGCAGCAAAGACGGGACGAAGGCCACTACCAGCCTCCTCCGCGTTCGCGATGTATCCATCTCCCGACCTCCCGTTCACCGTTCCCTTCCGGGCATCCCCGGCGGAATATTCACCTACTCCTTATATCGCCCGACTACCGGTAGTCTCTACAGTCGCCCGACAATCCGCAATGACGCATCTCCTGGACAGGTGCCGCAGGGCAGGAGCCAGGAACCCGACCGCTTGGCTCGCGGACCGTTCTGCTACACTTGTATAGCCAATGGGTTCTGATACCATTCATGGCATCAGCCTGCGGTTATTGGAAAGAGAGGTCGGTCTATGCGCCCGGTGCTCTTTCACATCGGCGGTTTCGCCGTATATTCCTATGGGGTCATGCTGCTGGCGGCTTTCCTGGCCGGCGTTTTCGTGGCGCGCGGCGAACTGAAGCGTCGCGGCCTGGACGGTTCGTCCATCTACCTGATAGCCGCCGTCGCGGCCATCACCGGGGTCATCGGCGCGCGTATCTTCTACGTGCTCGGCAACCTGGAGTACTTCTACGGCAACTGGGGCCAACTCCTGGATCTCAACATGCGCGGACTCGTCTATTACGGCGGCCTGGCCCTTGCCGTCCCCTCCTGCATACTGCTGGTATGGCGTATGAAGCTACCTCTCGGGGCGGTAGCCGACGCCGTGGGGCTGGCCATGCCCCTGTCCCTGGCCATAGCCAGGGTGGGCTGTTTTCTCAACGGCTGCTGCGGCGGCAAGCCCTCCGGCCTGCCCTGGGCGGTGACTTTCCCGGGGAGCGCCACGGCGGTGCATCCCGCCCAGCTCTACGAGATGGTCCTCGACCTGGCGGCCTTCGCCTTCCTCCTTTGGATACGGAAGAGGCTGCGCCGCGACTGGGACCTCTTCCTGCTCTCCCTGGCCGGCTACGGCCTCATACGCTTCGTGATGGAGTTCTACCGCGCGCATGCCGATCCCAATGCCGCCATATTCTTCCAGATAGTAAGCATGCTCCTCTTCCTGGCCTGTACCACTGCGGTGCTGCTCGGGGAAGGGAAACGGCGGCCCGGGCCCGCGAAGAGGTGAATATGGAAAACGCGGCCGGCAAGCCTGGAGAAAGGTCCTTTTCGGCTCCCAGAGAGCCGGCGAGCTCGCAGCCGCCGTACATGAGGCGATGGGAAGATAAGAGCGTTCATCATGCGCCGAAATGTCCGGCGCGGTCAATCGGCCCGCATATGATCAATAGTATGCGGTACTGTTCCGGAATGCACCGGGCGAAGGCCACGGTGCATCGATATCGGTAAGGAGGTGCGCGGTGGACGCGAACATCGATTACGGCAGGAGGATGGCGAAGATAAGGGAGGAGATGGCAGCGCGGGGGATCGACCTCCTCCTGGCCACGCGGGGAAAGAGCGTCACCTACATCGGGGGCGCCTTCATCCCCTGGCGCAGCGTGGCCATGGTGTCCAGGGACGGCTACGTGGGATTGAACACGCTGCTCATGGACGCGGAGAGGGTGAAGGACGATTCCTGGCTGGACAACGTGGTGGGATGCGGCCCCATACCGGGTTTCGAGCTGTGGGACATCACGGTGCGGCAGATAAAGGAGCACGGATGGGAGAAGGCCACAATCGGGATAGAGCTGGGGCATTCCCCCCGCATGATAGCCGGCTACCTCTTCGCCACCGAGTTGCAGTTCCTCGAGGAGAACCTCCCCGGGGCCGGCCTGGTCAACGCCCTGGAGGTGATGGACAGGGTGACATACGTCAAGGACCCGGAGGAGATAAGGCTGCTGCGCCAGGCCGCCGCTATCGCCGATGCCGCCCAGGCCAGGGTGATGGAATCCCTCTGCGTGGGCATGACGGAGCAGGAGATAGCGGGCATCGGGGAACTGGCCATGCGCGAGATGGGGAGCGAGTTCCACTGGCCGGTGACCGGCTCCTCGGAGATCGCCTGCGGGTACCGTACCTGCTATCCCATAGGCGGATGCACCCCCCCGACGGAGAAGATACTCCAGCCCAACGAGAACCTCCTCGTCGACCTGCACCCCACTTACCGCCGCTATTACGCCGACCTATCCCATAACTATATCCTGGGAAAACCTTCCAGTAAACAGAGGAAGCTGGCGGACGCCTACCTGAGCACGGCGGAAATGCTCGTAAGCTCACTCAAGGCCGGCGCTACCGTCGGCCGGGTATGGCAGACGGTATACGACGAGGTCACCCGGCTGGGATACGCGGAACATACCCTGCCCGCCTTCGGGCACGGCATAGGTCTCATCGGCCACGAGTGGTACCCGGCAATCATCAACAGCGACGAATTCCGGGACGTGGTGCTGGAGGAGAACGTGGTCGAGGTGGCCGCCCTGGTGATGAACGTGCCCGGCGTGGGAGGCATGCGCCTGGAGTGCTCGGTGAGGGTGACTCCCGACGGCGGCGAGATGCTCAACACCACTCCTTTGGAGCTAACCGTTTTATAAGTGACGTATGCGGCCCGAGAACAGCGGGGTCGGCATGAAGCGGCCTGCGCGAGCAGCATGCGCGACATGATGAACCGCGCAGGGGAATGCCCGGCGGCTGTACGATACTGGCACCCTGCGAGCGCGGAGCGAAGACCGTCGCCTTCGGGCGCGGGCGCCGGAAGAAAACCTCTGAAGGGATTTATAGCCCGTAGGAGCGGGCGATGATCTCCTTCATTATCTCATCCGTGCCTCCGCCGATGGGGCCCAGCCGCATGTCGCGCCAGGCCCTTGCCAGGGGGTATTCCTCCGTGTAGCCGTAGCCGCCGTGGATCTGGATGGCGCGGTCGGCCACCCGCACGGCCATGGACTGGGTGTAGAGCTTGGCCATGGCCACTTCCTTCACGGGCTCCTTGCCCTCCACGTAGAGCTTGAGCACATGGTAGGTGTAGGCGCGGCCGAGCTCGATCTCCGTGGCCATGTCCGCCAGCATATGGGAGATAGCCTGGAACTTGCCGATGGGTTGCCCGAAGGCCTGGCGGTCCTTGGCGTATTGCAGGGCGATCTCGAAGACGAGCTGCGCTCCCGCCACGGACCCCAGGGCCATGATCAGCCTCTCCCATACGAAGTTGGCCATGGTCTGGAAGAAACCCCTGCCCTCCTCTCCCAGCAGCGCGTCCGCGGGGACGCGCGCGTCGATAAACGAGAGTTCGCCCGTATCCGAGGCCTTCCACCCCAGCTTTTTTATCTTCTTGGAGGTCTCGAAGCCCGGGATACCGCGGTCGACGATGATCTGCGAGATGCCCGTGTAGCCCTTCTCGCGGTCCGTCTTCACCAGGGCCACCACCCAATCGCAGCGCACGCCGTTGGTGATGAAGGTCTTGGAGCCGTTCATGATCCAGTCGGAGCCGTCCCTGACCGCGTAGGTCTTGATGCCCGCCACGTCCGAGCCGGCCTCCGGCTCGGTAATCCCCAGGGCGCCGACGGTCTCGCCCTTGATCCCCGGCACCAGGTATCTCTCCTTCTGCTCCGGCGTCCCGAAGCGGTTTATCTGGGGCATGGCGATGCCGATATGCGCCCCGATGCCCGCCGCCACTCCCGCCGAACCGGCGCGGGTCATCTCCTCGTGCAGCACCGCCTCGGCCAGGCGGTCGTCGTCCCCGCCGTACTCCTCGGGATAGGACATGCCCAGGAAGCCCAGCTCCCCCATCTGCGAGTAGACCCCGCGCGGGAACTCCTCCGCCTCCTCCCACTCGTCGGCGTGGGGGAGCAGTTCGTTCTCCACGAACTGCCTCAGGTTCTTGCGGAAATCGTCGTGAACCGGCTGGAATATGTCGTAGCTCATCTCTCCCTCCCTGCGCCTCGCGACGGGCGAACCCCGCTTGTCGGGGATCCGGCGTTCATAAAGAATGCGGGGAAATTATAACAGGTTCCCATACAAGGTTCTTGTACGAGAAGTGTGGGTAAACGTGGGGGCACCATTGTTTCGGGGAAGAACCAAGATGCACGTACCATTTGCGGAAGAAACTGCTATTATGTAATGGGGAAAGGAGGCATGTATGTATCGAGTGCTGGTTGTTGATGACGATCCCATGGTCACCAGGCTGGTCCGTATCAACCTCGAGCTGGAGCAGTTCGAGGTCGATGAGGCGTGGGACGGCAAGACGGCGATGAAGATCCTGAGCGATAACACGCCCGATCTGCTGGTGCTCGACATCATGATGCCCCAGATGGACGGCTGGGAGATATTGAAGCGGCTGCGTAACGACGAGGGGCTCAAGGAACTGCCCGTGGTCATACTCACGGCGAAGGTGCAGGACGAGAACATCGCCAAGGGATGGAGAATGGGCGCTGACGGATATATCGTCAAGCCGTTCAACCCCGTCAACCTCGCAGAATCGCTCAAAACGGTCCTCTCCGCCACTCCCGAAGAGCGCAAAGCCAGGCGCGACGAGGAGATCGCGAGGATGAAGCATATATACCTCGAGGACTAGGCCGGCGGCTCGAGGCGACCCCACCCCAAATCCCTACTCGATGATGCCGCGGAGGTCGATATGCCGAAGATAGTCGTCCTGGCGCCGCTGCCGGAGGAGGCGGTCAAGGGGATGCTGGCCGGAGCCACGGACCGCGAGGACATCGACATAGAGGTCTACGGCGGCGATCCCGGACCCGGTCTGGTCGAGGCGGCGAGGGGCGCGGACGTCATCATCGGCGACTTCACCTTCCGGCTGCCCATCGACGCCGAGGCGGCCGAAGCGGCGCGGGGGTGCAGGCTGATACAGCAGCCCAGCATCGGTTACCAGCACATCGACCTCGAGGCCACGCGCGCGGCGGGGATCCCGGTGGCCAACGTGGGGGCGGCCAACGCCGTCGGCGTGGCGGAACAGGCCATCATGTTCATGCTCTGCCTGCTGAAGAAAGCGCTATACTTCCACGACAAGACCTCGCGCGGGGAATGGGCGCAGCAGGATATATTTACCATCGGTCTCAAGGAGGCTTACGGCAAGACCCTTGGTATCGTGGGCATGGGACACATCGGCAAGGAAGTGGCGGCGAGGGCGAAGGCCTTCGGCTGCCGTATAATCTACCACGATATCGTAGGCCTGCCCCCAGAGGAGGAGGAGGAACTGGGGGCCGAACGCCTGGAACTGGAAGAGCTGCTGCGCACATCCGACATCGTCTCCATACACGTCCCCCTCACGCCGGAGACCGCGGGCCTCATCGACGGCGAGAAGCTGGCGCTCATGAAGCCGGACGCCTGCCTGCTGAACCTGGCGCGCGGAGAGGTGGTGGACGAGGACGCCCTGGCCGAGGCCCTTTCGCAAGGGCGCCTGGCGGGTGCCGGCTTAGACGTCTTCACGCGGGAACCCGTGGACCCCGGCAATCCCCTGCTAGCGTCGGACAAGGTCTTCCTGTCCCCCCACGTCTCCGGGGGCACCGACGAGAGCAGGGTGAGGATGATCGCCGTGACCATAGAAAACGTGACCCGCGCGCTCTCGGGCGAGAAACCGCTCCATGTCGTGAACGGCGTGGAGTGAGAGAGTTGTCCGGGTGATGTTTGCCGGTGGATGGAAGGAGCCCTCGCATGAGCTGCGCGCAGGTGTTTATCGGGGGGATAGGCGGGGGTCGATGATCAATGGATGAGAGAGCGAAGGGCGGAGAGGCGGTCCCTATCGAGGTCCCCACTTCCGCGCGGTCACAGATGGTGGATATCACCGCCGGTATCAGGGACGCAGTGCGGCGGTCGGGCGTCGCCGACGGCGTATGCGTGGTCTACGTGCCCCATACCACGGCCGGGCTTACGATAAACGAAAGCGCCGACCCCGCGGTGGCGGCGGACATCCTCGAGCACCTGGAGAAGCTGGTGCCGCGGGGAAGGTACCGCCACCGCGAGGGCAACGCCGATTCCCACATCAAGGCGAGCCTCATGGGGTTCTCCCACACCATCCTCCTGGCGGGTGGAGACCTCGAGCTGGGGACCTGGCAGGGCGTGTTCCTGTGCGAGTTCGACGGGCCGCGCCGCAGGCGCGTGATGGTGAAGGTGATCCCCGGTGGCTAAGAGCTGTAGGAGACCATCGCATTTCACATGGGAGCGCCTTTCTCCCGCCCCTTCCGCCCGGGAAGCTGAAGACGCTGCTGGAAACCGGGAATATGCGGGACCGTACAGCGAGCGGAAAGGATCGAGGTGATCCCGAATGGCCGGGAAGATCATCACCCTTACGAGCGATTTCGGCTGCTCGGAGGAGTGGGTGGGGGCGGTCAAGGGCGTCATACTGTCCATAGCCCCTTCCGCCGTCATCGTGGATATCAGCCATGACATCCCGCCCTTCGATATCGGCAAGGGGGCTTTCGTACTGGCCGCCGCCGCGCCGCACATGCCGGTGGGCGTGCACATGGCGGTGGTGGACCCCGGCGTGGGGACGCGGCGCCTGGCCGTGGCGTTGATGGCGGAGCGGGGAGACTTCCTGGTGGGGCCCGACAACGGCCTGCTCCTGCCGGCGGCGGAGCGGCTGGGGGGAGTATGCGGAGCCTGGTTCCTGGAGAACCGCGACTTCTTCCGCGCCCCCGTCCATCCCACCTTCCACGCCCGCGACATCTTCGCCCCCGTGGCCGCCCACCTCTCCCTGGGCGCCGATCCGGGGGAGATGGGCGCGCGCATGGATGCGGACGGCCTGGTCCCGGCGCCGTGGGGGCGCGCGCGCGAGGGCGAGATGGCGGTCTACGCCACGGTCATCGACGTCGACCGCTTCGGCTCGCTGCGCCTCAACGCCTGGCCGGAGCAGGTCGCCTCGCTCGGCCACGTGGATGGCGGCCGCGTGTTGCTCGGCGTGGGCGAGGAGGAGATGGAGGCCGTACTGGCCTCCACCTTCGGGGAGGTGGAGGCGGGAGCGGCCCTGCTCTTCGAGGACTCCTCCGGCGTCATGGCCGCGGGCGTCAACGCCGGCAGCCTGGCCGCGAGGACGGGGGCGAGGGCGGGGGACATCGTCATCATCTACGGGAAGGCCGGGTAAGGTTTCAGAGCCCATTGCTCGAGTCCGACATGGAGGTTGAGCGGGGTCGCATCCCCGATCCTGCCGGCAAGCCCGTCCTCCAGACTGGCCGCCCGCATCTATCGGAGAAGAACCCGGCTTCCCCGCAGGCGCGCTCCCCGCGATGCCGCGAGTGACCCTGGCGGCAGGTTGACCCGTGACAGGTCGTTCTTGCTGGGCGCGCCTTCTTACCATTGATGGTAATAAATGCCAAATAGACCATGTCGTCGTGCGGGCGCCGTCCGGTGCGCTCCCCGTTGCGTCAATAGAAAATCTACTCGAAAACCTTGTGCTCCCTCCGCCCAAACTTTACAATCCCCATAGGGTGAGGGCTACCGCGTGTTGTCGGAATGCGATCAGGAGGTGGAGATGTCCGGGATCCATAAGCCAAGGCTGACTCAGAGACCCGCGTCTATTTTATTCTCGTTCCTATTGGCCGCCGCGCTCGCGCTGTCGTTCGTGACGCTCGGAAGCGTGGCGGCGCCGGAACCACCCCCGTCCCGCGGCCCCTCCCAGGAGTTCTCCGCGAGCGGCGAAGGGGGCGGAAAATCGTCCCCCGCCACCATGCGCGAACTGGAGGAGGAGCGGGGCGCGGGGGGGGAGCGCGGCCTGCGCGCTCCGGATACATACGAGCCCAACAACAGCATGGAGCAGGCATACGGTCCCCTGCAATCAGGCGTGGTGTACCAGTCCTATTGCTGGGCCTATCCCGACGACGACTTCTTCTATTTCGATACCACCAAGACCGGAAACGTGAGCATCACGCTCACGAACATCCCGGCTGGATGCGACTACGACCTGTGGCTGGCGGACAATGAGGGAAGGATCCTCATGACATCCGAAGGTGACGGCAACGCCGACGAGAACATCTATTTGACCATGGGCATCCTTCCGGCCAGGTTCTACGTGGTGGTGTTCGATTACAGCGGCTCGTCCCAGGCGCAGCCCTATCATCTGACCGTCACCTATGCCTCACGCGGTGCCGAGAATGCCGCGACCCCCGGGGTGAGCAAGTACGCGGTCGTCGTAGGGATAGGCGACTATGCGGGCGGGAGCGACCTCATGTACCCGGTGGACGACGCCAACGAGATCCGGGAATTTCTCATAGGGCCGGCCGGCTTCAAGAGCGCGAACGTCCTCCTGCTCACCGACGCGGGCGCGACGAAGAGCGCCTTCCTCGACGCCCTGTACGGCTGGCTCGATATACGAGAGGACGCAAACGACGAGGTGGCGATATTCTTTTCCGGCCACGGCGACCAGGTCGCGGACGTCTACGGGGACGAGGCCGACGGATACGACGAGACCCTGTGCTTCCGCGACCACGACGTCACCGACGACGAACTGGACATATGCCTGGACCACCTGGATTCCTCGCGCGTCGCCCTGGTCGCGGACACCTGTTACAGCGGCGGGATGGTGAAGTCGCAAGGAACGCAAACGCGCTCGCGGGCCGAGCTGACACCGCGGGAGGGGGACGGCCTCACGCGGGACATCAACCAGGCGGGGCGCCTGGTGCTCACCGCCTGTG
>CAZQFX010000073.1:0-13731 GCA_964592775.1 uncultured Actinomycetota bacterium | reverse complement strand
CACCACGAAGATGTTCTCCCCCGCGCCGTCCGCCACGTGTCCGTGCATGTTGAGGAGGACGGCTTCGTCGTAGCCGGCCTCCACCACCTCCATCTTGGCAAGGATGGAGTTGAGATACTGCCCCGTGGCCTTGGCCGCGGTGGGGATGGAGTTGGACTCGTTGCGCCGGAAGGACGACACCTTGGCGCGCACGCCGTGCTTGATGCCCTCCTCCCCCAGGTAGGCGCCCCAGGGCCATACGGCGATGGACACGTTCACCGGCGCCGCCAGGGGGTGCAGCCCCATCTCGCCATAGCCGCGTATGGCCAGGGGGCGGATGTAGCAGCTCTTGAGGCCGTTGGCGCGTATGAGCATCTTGGTCGCCTCGATGAGCTCCTCGGGCGTATAGGGTATGGGCATATGGTAGATAGAGGCCGAGCGGAATAGCCGCTTGATGTGGTCGGCGAGGCGGAAGACCGCGGCGCCGCGCGGGGTCTCGTAGGCGCGTATGCCCTCGAAGACCCCCGAGCCGTAGTGCAGGCCGTGGGTGAGGATGTGGATCCTGGCGTCCGCCCAGTCCACCAGCTCTCCGTCCATCCAGATCTTCTCAACTTCAGGGATCGGCATCTACTCTCTCCTCCCGCCATATTCCGGGAAGCCCGGTACCGGACACCGCTGCTTCCTACTTCTCTTCTTTGATGTATTTTACGACAAGATCGCCCACCTCTGCAGTGGACTTGCCCATCCTGCCCGCGGAGAGGGATTCTAGGTCCTCGGAACATACGCGCATCACCGCGCGCTCCACCCTGGCTGCGGCCTCCCTCTCCTCCAGGTGGTCGAGCATCATCTGCACCGCGCAGATGGCCGCAAGGGGGTTAATGACGTTCTTCCCCGTGTACTTGGGCGCCGAGCCCCCGATGGGCTCGAACATGGATGTGCCCTCGGGGTTGATGTTACCCCCCGCCGCGATACCCATGCCGCCCTGGATCATGGCCCCCAGATCGGTGATGATGTCCCCGAACATATTGTCCGTGACCACCACGTCGAACCATTCCGGGTTCTTTACGAACCACATGCAGATGGCGTCCACGTGAGCGTAGTCGGTGGAGATGTCCGGGTACTCGGGCGCCAGCTCCTCGAAGGTGCGCTCCCACAGGTCCCAGGCGTAGGTGAGCACGTTGGTCTTGCCACACAGGGTGAGCTTACGCTCCCGGTCGCGGCGGCGGCAGTACTCGTAGGCGAAGCGCAGGCAGCGCTCCACTCCCTTGCGCGTGTTCACGCTCTCCTGCACCGCCACCTCCTCGGGCGTGCCCTTGCGCAGGAACCCGCCCGTGCCCGCGTAGAGGCCCTCGGTGTTCTCGCGCACCACCACGAAATCGATGTCCTCGGGACCCTTGTCCTTGAGGGGGCAGTCCACGCCAGGGAATAGCCTCACCGGGCGCAGGTTGATGTACTGGTCCAGGGCGAAGCGGATGCGCAGCAGGATGCCCTGTTCCAGGATGCCCGGCTTCACGTCGGGGTGGCCGATAGCTCCGAGGAAGATGGCGTCGAAGCCGCGCAGCCCCTCCAGCTCCTCGTCACTGAGGACCACGCCCGTCTCCAGGTAACGGTCGCCGCCGTAAGCGAAGGACGTGGTATCGTAGTCGAACCCGGCCACGCCGGCTATGGCCTCCATCACCTTGACGCCTTCGCGGGCTACCTCGGGCCCGGTGCCGTCGCCGGGTATCACCGCTATCTTGTACATCCTCTCACCTCGCATTGCTTTCTATGTTCTTCCGCGACAGGCGCGGGTGGCTGTGGAGCCCATGGGGTCGGACCCGATCCCGCCACCATACATTTTCTTTCTCGCCACCCACACCTCTCGCAGAAGAACCGTCTGCTATGATTTCAGACGGGCTCTCACGTATTCCACCAGGCCGCCCAGGGAGATGATCTCGCGCATGAACTCCGGGAAGGGCTGGGCCTGGTATATATTGCCTGAAGTGAGGTTCTCCACCGTTCCCTTCTCCAGGTCCACGCGCAGGCGGTCGCCCGTGCCCGTATCCTCCACCGCTTGCGGGCACTCCAGGATGGGCAGGCCCACGTTTATGGCGTTACGGTAGAAGATGCGCGCGAAGGAGGCGGCAATGACGCACGCCACCCCGCAGCCTTTCAAGGCCAGGGGGGCGTGCTCGCGCGAGGAGCCGGAGCCGAAGTTATCCTCCGCCACGACGATATCCCCCTCGCGCACCTGCCCCGCGAACCCGGGGTCCAGATCCTCCAGGCAGTGCGCCCCAAGCTCGGCGGGATCCGTCAGGGCCAGGTAGCGGGCGGGGATGATGACGTCGGTATCGACGTCGCGGCCGTAGCGCCAGGCCTTCCCCTCCAGGACCGTGCGACTCATCCTCCCATCACCTCCCTCGGGTCGGTGAGCCTGCCGGTGACCGCCGACGCCGCTGCCACGGCGGCCCCGCGAGATAGACCTCGCCCTCCTTATGGCCCATGCGGCCCACGAAGTTGCGGTTGGTGGTGGAAACCGCCCTCTCGCCCGCGGCGATGACCCCCATGTGCCCGCCCAGGCAGGGACCGCAGGTGGGGGTGCTCACCACCGCCCCGGCTCGTATGAAGGTCTCCATCCAGCCGCGGCGGATCATCTCCAGCGTTATCTTCGGCGTTCCCGGGAAGACGATGGCCCTGACGTGGGGGTGCACTTCCCTCCCCTCCAGGATGCGCGCCGCCGTCTCCATGTCCTCCAGCCACCCGTTGGTGCAGGAGCCGATGACCACCTGGTCGATTTTCACCCCTCCCGCCCGCGAGATGGGGCGCACGTTGGAGGGCAGGTGAGGAAAGGCCACCTGGGGTTCGAGCGCGCTCACGTCGAAGCTCAGTTCCTCAACGTAGGAGGCGTCGGCGTCGCTCCCGAAGACGCGGTATTCGCGCCGCGCCCTCTGCTCCAGCCAGGCGCGTGTCTTGCCGTCCACGGCGAAGATGCCGTTCTTCGCCCCCGCCTCCACCGCCATGTTGGCCATGGTCAGCCTTCCCTGCACCGAGAGCGCCGCGATGACGGGACCGGTGAATTCCATGGCACGGTAGCGGGCGCCGTCGACCCCGATGCTGCCGATGGTATGCAGGATGAGGTCCTTTCCCCCCACCCAGGGTCTCAGCTCCCCCTCGTATACCAGGAGCATGCTCTCGGGGACGCGCAGCCATACCTCCCCCAGGGCCAGGGCCATGGCCAGATCGGTGGAGCCCATCCCCGTGGAAAAAGCTCCCAGGGCGCCGTAGGTGCAGGTGTGCGAGTCGGCCCCCACGATGAGTTCGCCCGGTAGCACCAGCCCCTCCTCGGGCAGGAGCACGTGCTCGATGCCTACCCTGCCCACCTCGTAGTAGTGCTCCAGCCCCTGTTCCCGCGCGAAGTCCCTCATCGCGGCGCAGTTCTCCGCCGCGAGGATATCCCGGGCGGGGGCGAAATGGTCTGGAACCAGCACCACCCTGGCGGGGTCGAACACCCGCTCCGCGCCCATGGCGCGAAAGGCCTCCAGGGCCAGGGGGGCGGTGATATCGTTGGCGAGGGCCAGGTCGATGCGCGGGTTTATCAGCTCTCCCGGGCGTACCTCGTCGCGGCCGGCATGCCACGCCAGTATCTTCTCGGTGATGGTCTGTCCCATATGGCCTCACCCGTGGGCGGACTATTTTTTGGCCTTCTTGGCCGCGGGCTTCTTGGGGGCGGGCTTCACGGCGGCAATCGAGGTCCTTGCCCGGCGCGCCAGCTTCTTCTTCTCCATCAGGCCCTTCTGCACGGCACGGTTGATGGCGTTGATGTAGGCACGGGCGCTGGCCTCGATGATATCCGGGCTGACGCCGCGCCCCACCACCTCGTGCCCCTCGATGTCCAGCTTGACGGTGACGTCCCCCATGGCGTCCAAGCCCTTGGTGATGGCCTGCACCTGGTAGGCCTTGAGTTTCGCCTTCACCTTGGTGGCTTTGAGGATGGCCCGGCAGACCGCGTCCACCTGGCCATCTCCGGTGGAGGTGGCCTCGAAGCCCTTGCCCTCGCGCGAGAGCTTCACTGCCGCGATGGGGATGGCTCCCGTCCCCGAGGAGGACTGCATGTAGTCGAGCTGGAAGAGCTCCTCCAGGGTGCGGATCTCGTCCAGGGCGATGGCCTCCAAGTCCTTGACCGCGATCTCCTTCTTCTTGCCCGCCAGCTCTTTGAAGCGTATGAAGGCCCGCTCCAGGCCCTTGTCGTCGAGGTAAAAGCCCATCTCCTCCAATTTGGTCTTGAGGGCGTGGCGGCCGGAATGCTTCCCCAGGTAGATCTCCGACTCCACCAGCCCTACGTCCTCGGGCTGCATGATCTCGTAGGTCTCGCGGTGCTTGAGCACCCCGTCCTGGTGGATACCGGACTCATGGGCGAAGGCGTTGTCCCCCACCACCGCCTTGTTGGGCTGCACGTTATAGCCGGTGAGCATGGAGACCAGGCGCGAGGCCTGGTAGATCTCGCGCGTCTTGATGCCGGTGGTCATGTCCACGGCGTCCTTGCGCGTGTTGATGATCATTACGACCTCCTCCAGGGAGCAGTTGCCCGCACGCTCCCCCAAGCCGTTGATCGCGCACTCTATCTGGTTGGCGCCGACCCGGGCCGCAGCCATGGAATTGGCCACCGCCAGCCCCAGGTCGTTGTGGCAGTGCACGCTCACCGTAACGTCCTCCATGCCCGGGACGTTTTCGATAATCCCGCTCACGAGCTTCGCGAACTCTTCGGGGACGGCGTAACCCACCGTATCCGGGATGTTGATCACCGTGGCGCCCGCCTTGATAGCCGCCGCGTACACCTTGTAGAGGAACTTCGGGTCGGAGCGCGTGGCGTCCATAGCCGAGAACTCGACGTGCTCGGTGTATTTGCGCGCGTAGGCCACAGCGTCCCTGGCCATCTCCATTACCTGCTTGGGGGTCTTCTTGAGCTGGTATTTCATGTGGTACTCAGAGGTCGAGATAAAGGTATGGATGAGGGGCCGCTCCGCGAACATGATGGCTTCCCAGGCCCAGTCGATGTCATTGCGGTCGGTCCTGGCCAGGGCGCAGATGACGGGGCCTTTCACGTTCTTGGCGATGGATTTCACCGCCTCGAACTCGGAGGGGCTGGAAACGGGGAATCCAGCCTCTATCACGTCCACCTCGAGACGCGCCAGTTGTTCCGCTATTTCCAGTTTCTCCCTCTGGTTCAGGCTGATCCCTGGTGCCTGCTCGCCGTCCCGCAGCGTGGTATCGAAGATGAATATCCTCTGCGTCATTGGCCTGTCCTCCCGGGTATCTCTACCACAATATGATGAACTTGCAGTCCTTCACCTTGGGCACCTTGCGTATCTCCTCCATCACCTCGTCAGAGATGGGGGTGTCCACGTTTACGCCCATTACCGCTTCGCCGCCTATCTTACGCCGTCCCACCTGCATCTGGGCTATGTTGATGTCGTGGTTTCCAAGTATGGTGCCTATCTTGCCTATCATGCCCGGGATGTCCGCGTAGCGGAAAAACGCCATGTATTGCGAGGGGCCAAGGTCGATATCGTATTCGTATACGTGCACGAAACGTTCCGTGTTGTTGAGCCCCACCAGGGTCCCGCCCACCGCCACCTCTACCTTCTTGCGGCGGCCGCGCACCATGAGCAGGTTGACATAGTCCCGCGTCTGCCCCGACTTGGTCTCACGCACCACGAGGCCCCGCTCCTTGGCGAAGATGGGGGCGTTGATGAAATTCACCGGCTCGTCGATGACCTTCTCGAAGAATCCCTTGAGTATGGCCACCGTGAGTACTCCCGTCTCGTGCTCGGCCAGACCCCCCAGGTACTCCACCTCGATCTCGTCCACGCGCCCCTCCACCAGGTGGGTGAGGAGCAGGCCTAGCTTCTCCGCCAGGGGCATGAAGGGCCTAACGGTGTCGTCGACCTCGGCGGGCACAGGCAGGTTGACGACGTTGGAGACGAACTCCCCCTTCAAGGCGGCCGCCACGAACTCCGCTATCATGGTGCCGGCCCGGTCCTGCGCCTCCATGGTCGACGCGCCGAGATGGGGAGTGGCAACGACCCTGGGGTGGCCCACGAGCGGGCTGTCGGTCGGAGGTTCGTTCTCGAAGACATCGAGGGCCGCCCCGGCCACCTTGCCTGACTCGAGCGCCTTGTACAGGGCGTCCTCGTCGATGATGCCGCCCCTGGCCACGTTGAGTACGCGTACCCCGTCCTTCATCTTGGCGAACTCGTCCACCCCCAGTAGATGGTAGGTCTCCAAGGTCTTTGGTAGATGAGCGGTGATGAAATCGGCCTGGGCCAGCAGGTCGTCAAGGTCGGATACCAGCTCGACACCCAGCTTCTTGGCCTTCTCCTCCGAGATATAGGGATCGTAGGCGACGATGTGCATGCCGAAGGCCTGGCAGCGGTGGGAGACCAGCGTGCCGATGCGGCCGAGTCCCAATATCCCCATGACCTTGTGGTACAGCTCCACCCCCTCGAACTTCTTGCGGTCCCAGCGCTTCTCACGCAGGGAGTCCACCGCCTCCGGTATATCACGGCACATGGCCGTGAGCAGCGCCATGGTCTGCTCCGCAGCGGAGATGATGTTGCTCTGGGGGGCGTTGATAACCATGATGCCACGCTTGGTAGCGGCTTCCACGTCGATGTTGTCCACCCCCACGCCGGCGCGCCCGATCACCTTCATGTTCTCGGCAGCCTGGATAACCTCGTCGTCCACCTTGGTGCCGCTGCGCACGATGAGGCCGTCGTACTCAGCGATGCGCTCGAGCATGTCCTCCCGCGACATTTCCGGGGCGTAATCCACCTCGAAATCCTTGCGCAGCAGTTCCACCCCCGCCATGGCGATCTTCTCCTTAACCAGGATGCTGGCCACTTTTCCTTTCCTCCATTCTTCTCGCTATTCCATGCATGCGGTTATCCGGCGGATGTCATCTCCAAGTATACCTTCTCGGCCGCCGCAACGGCCGAGCCCAGTTCGAGGGGATGTCCCAGCTCCTTCAGGGTCATCTCCAGGGCGGAGAGCGTGACCACCATGTCGAAGAAGTTGTAGTAGCCTACGTGCCCGATACGGAATATCTGGCCCTTCAGGCGGTCCTGGCCACCGGCGATGATCACCCCGTGGACGCGGTTCATGTGCCTCACGATGTCGCCGCCCCCAATACCCTCCGGCGCCTTCACCGCCGTCACCGCGTAAGCCCGCTCCAGGACTTTGGGGAACAGCTCCAGTCCCATGGCCTCCACGGCCGCGCGCGTGCACATGGCCAGGACGCGGTGTCTCTCCCATACCGCATCCAACCCCTCCTCCATCAGGAGGTCCACGGCTACGGACATCGCCTTGACCAGGCTGACGGCAGGGGTATACGGCGACTCCGGATTGTCGGAGTTGTATTTCTTTCGCGCCTTCTTGAAGCAGAAGTAGTACGCCGGTGAGTCCGCTTTCTCGATAAATTCCCAGGCCTTGGGGCTCACCGCCGCCGCAGCTAGGCCGGGCGGGGTCATGAGCGCTTTCTGCGACCCCGTGACCAGGACGTCGATGTTCCAGTCGTCGGTGCGCAGCTCCAGGGCTCCCGCGCCACTGATGGAGTCGACGACCAGGATGGCGGGCGTGTCTTTGACGGCTTTTCCGATGACCTCGATGTCGTTGACGACTCCGGTGGAGGTTTCGCTATGGGTGACTAATACTCCCTTGAGTTCGGGATTCTCCTCTAGATAACGCGTTATTACCTCGGGGTCTGCCGCCTCGTCCCAGGGATACTCGTAGAACTCGGCGTCGATCTTGTACACCTTGCATATCTCGGCGAAACGCTGCCCGAACTTGCCTCCCGCCGCTACCAGTACCCGGTCCCCGGGGCTGAAACAGTTCGAGACCGCCCCCTCCATGGCCCCTGTCCCCGAGGCCGCGAAGGTGAGGAGGTCGTTCCCGGTGAGCAGGGCTTTCTTGAGCCCTTCCACCATGCGCACGAACAACTCCGTGTAGGCCGGCGTGCGGTGGTGGATGATCGGCTCTGCCTGCACTAAGCTCACCTGATACGGGATCGGCGTCGGCCCCGGCGTCATGAGGTATTCCTTGCGTATCATTCCTGACCTCCTCCTGTCGCTATATCCAACACCAGCTCGTCTTCCGATTTCAGAGTAACCTACACCGCTAACTCTTATCCTGGTTTTTCGTTCCGGCATTTGCAGCGGCCGCTTGGATCCAGGTGGAACCCGCTTCCTTAAGTTACCACAAATCCCGCTCTTCTGCCCACCGGCAGGCGATGCAACCTCGATCCCGTTCTGGGGTCAGCCCTGGAACGGGATCGGAATTCGGATCCCGTCCAGGGATTCAGCCCTTCGGGAGCCAGCTCATCATGGAGCGCAGCTCCCGCCCCACCTGCTCGATGAGGTGGGCGGCGTCGCGGCGCCGCAATGCGTTGTATACGGGGCGCCCGGCCTGGTTCTCCAGGATCCACTCCGTCGCGAACTTACCGCTTACCACCTCGTCCAGGATGCGGCGCATCTCGGCGCGCGTCTCCTCCGTTATTATCCTGCGTCCGCGGGTGAGGTCCCCGTACTCGGCGGTGTCGCTGATGGAATAGCGCATGTAGGAGATGCCCCTCTCGTAGATGAGGTCCACGATGAGCTTCAGCTCGTGTAGGCACTCGAAGTAGGCGATCTCCGGCTGGTAACCGGCCTCCACCAGGGTATCGAAACCGGCGCGGATGAGCTCGGTGACGCCGCCGCAGAGCACGCATTGCTCGCCGAAGAGGTCGGTCTCCGTCTCTTCCTCGAAGGTGGTCCGGATCACGCCGGCGCGTGCCGCGCCCAACCCCTTGGCGTACGCCAGTCCGGTTCCCAGGGCCCGGCCGGTGTAGTCCTGGTGTACGGCCACCAGTGATGGGACCCCGCTCCCCTCCTCGTACATGCGGCGTACGATATGTCCCGGGCCCTTGGGGGCCACCATGATCACATCTATGTTCTCGGGAGGGACGATCTGGTTGAAGTGGATGTTGAAGCCGTGGGCGAAGAAGAGTGCGTTGCCCTCCTCGAGGCCCGGCACGACGTGCTCCTCGTAGACCTGCTTCTGGAACTGGTCGGGCACCAGCATGACCACTATGTCGCCAGCGGCCGCCGCCTCCGCCAGTCCCGGCACCTCGAAGCCGGCTTCCTGGGCCTTAGCGCGGTCTGGGTCCACCTCGCGCAGGCCGACGACCACCTTCACACCGGAATCACGCAGGTTGAGAGCGTGGGCGTGCCCCTGGCTCCCGTATCCGATCACGGCCACCGTCTTCCCGTCCAGAAGGGAAAGGTCGGCGTCGTCTTCATAATAGATCTCCGCCATCTCCTACCTCCAGTCCTTGACGTCATGCCTTATCATCGGCCTGAACCACATGTACGACACCATCTATATACACGAGCAAGTGATCACTTTGCTTCCTTACCAAATGCTTTTTAGGTCTTCGTGGACCTGAAGACGGTCCCGGCCCCTCGGCTTCTTGCGTAATCCAAAACTGCAACATTTGAGGTCTGACCCCAAGAGGGTGCTGTTGTTACTTGCCGCGCGGGAGGGCCACCTTGCCCGTCCTCACCAGCTCATGCATGCCATAGGGCTTGATGAGGTTCTCGAAGGCGCGCAGCTTCGAGGCGTTGCCGGTGACCTCCACGATGATGCTCTCGCGCGATACGTCTATTATGTTTCCCCGAAAGATATCCGCTATCTCGATGACCTCGGAGCGGTTCTCTGTATCCACCTTTATCTTGGCCAGCACCATCTCCCTCGCCACCGAGGTCTCCGGATCGAGGTCGGTGATCTCGATGACGTTGATGAGTTTGTGCAGCTGCTTGCGCACCTGCTCCAGTGAGTGCTCCTCCACGTCCACCACGATGGTCATGCGCGAGATGTCCGGCTTCTCCGTGGTGCCCACAGCCAGGCTGTCGATGTTGAAGCCGCGGCGGGCGAAGAGCTCCGCCACCCTCGCCAGCACTCCAGGCTTGTTCTCGACCAGAACTGACAGCGTGTGCTTCATCCCCATCACTCCTTAGAGGAAAGGCTCCTCGGCCTTTTCCGGGTGGATCTTCTCCACGGGGTAGAGCATGTCGCCGATCATATCGTAGAGCGGCGCCCCGGGGGCCACCATGGGATAAACGTTCTCCTCCGGCTCGACGCGGAAATCGATGAGCACCGGGCAGTCGGCCTCGATGGCCTCCACGACGGCCGCCTCCACCTTATCCGGATCGGTCACCCGCATCCCCCTGGCTCCGAAGGCCTCCGCCAGGGCCACGAAATCGGGGCTCTCCTTCTCCCTCTCCAGGCAGGTGCAGGAATAGACGCGGTCGTAGAAGAGCTCCTGCCACTGCCGCACCATGCCCAGGAAGCCGTTGTTGAGGATGGCCACCTTCACCGGCGTCCCCTCCAGCACCGCCGTGGCCATCTCCTGCATGGTCATCTGGAAACTGCCGTCACCGGCGATGTCGAAGACCAGGTCCTTGGGCCGGCCTAACTGCGCTCCGATGGAGGCGGGGAAGCCGAAGCCCATGGTGCCCAGGCCGCCCGAGGAGACGAAGCGGCGGGGTTTTTCCATGGGATAGAACTGGGCCGCCCACATCTGGTTCTGGCCCACCTCGGTGCAGATGATGGCGTCTCCCCCGGTCACCTCGTAGATCTTCTCCACCACGTACTGGGGCTTGAGCCCGGCACTCTTGTCGTAGATAAGCGGGTACTTTTTCTTCCAATCATCCACCAGGGCGTTCCACTCGCTTCGGTTTGGACTCTGCGCTTCGGCCGCCATCTCCCTGATCGCCGCGTTCAGCTCCTTGAGCACCTGTTTGCAGTCGCCGACGATGGGAATGTGGGCCTTGACGTTCTTGCTGATCTCCGCCGGGTCTATGTCGATATGGATGACCGTGGCCTTGGGCGCGAACTCCGAGAGCTTTCCGGTGATGCGGTCGTCGAAGCGGGCACCCACGGCGATGATGAGGTCGGTCTCGCATATGGCGTAGTTGGCGCCGCGAGTGCCGTGCATGCCCAGCATGCCCAGAGAGAGGCGGTGGCTTTCGGGGAAGACGCCTTTTCCCATGAGGGTGTTGGTGACATGGATCTTGTTGTCCACCGCCAGCTTCTTCACCTCCGCCGCCGCCCCCGAGATGACAGCCCCGCCCCCCACGTAGATGATGGGGCTGCGGGCATCCAGGATGGCGCGGGCCGCCACGCGGATCTGCTTCTTGTGCCCCTTGTAGGTAGGCTTGTAGCCGCGCAGCAGGGGGTGTTCGCGGCGGCGGTAATCGAACTCCGCGCGCGAAACGTCCACCGGCATGTCTATGAGCACCGGCCCCGGTCTGCCCGTGCGCGCGATGTGGAACGCTTCCTGCAACACATCGGGGATATCCGCCGGATCTTTCACCAGGTAGTTGTGCTTGACGATGGGCATGGTGATGCCCGTGGTGTCCGCCTCCTGGAAGGCGTCGGTGCCGATGAGCATGGTCGCCACCTGGCCGGTGATGGCCACCAAGGGGATGGAGTCCATATAGGCGTTGGCGATGCCGGTGACCAGGTTGGTGGCCCCCGGCCCGGAGGTGGCCATGCACACGCCCACCCTGCCGGTGACGCGCGCGTAGCCGTCGGCGGCGTGTACCGCCCCTTGTTCGTGGCGCGTGAGCACCTTGCGGATCTTGCTCTTGTAGAGCTCGTCGAAGACGGGCAGCATCACCCCGCCGGGGATGCCGAAGAGTATCTCGACTCCCTCGTCCTCGAGGCCCTTTACCAACGCCCTGGCTCCGGTCAGTTTCAAGACCACCACCTTCCCTGTTCGTCAGCACTCGTCCAGGCGCAATCTCACGGCTCCCCTGCTGGCACTGGAGACCCGCAGCGCGTATTCCGCCAGCACCCCCTCGGCCACCCTTGGCGCGGGCGGCTTCCAGGCCTTCGCCCTGCGCCGCAGTTCCTCCCCGTCCACGGCGAGCTCGATGCGCCTGCCGGGGATATCCAACCCTACCGTGTCCCCCTCCTCGACCAGGGCGATGGTGCCGCCCTTTACCGCCTCGGGGGAGATGTGCCCTATCGCCGCACCCCGCGTCCCGCCCGAGAAGCGGCCGTCGGTCACCAGCGCCACCTTCTCGGACATGCCCATGCCGGCCAGCGTGGCCGTGGGGTTGAGCATCTCGCGCATGCCGGGCCCACCCCGCGGACCCTCGTAGCGGACGACGATGACGTCACCTTCGTTGATGCGTCCCGCCAGCATTGCCTCCACCGCCTCTTCCTCGCCGTCGAAGACGCGCGCGGGGCCGCGGTGGCGAAGCAGGTTCTCGGGGACGGCGGACTGTTTCACCACCGCTCCCTCCGGGGCCAGGTTTCCCTTGAGGATGGCCAGCCCGCCGGTGGGCATGAAGGGGTCGTCCACCGGCCTCAACACTTCCGGGTTCAGGGAGGACTTCCCAGCTATTACCTCGCCGATACGGTCGGCCGCCACGCAGGGAGCCTCGAGTTCGATAAGCCCCTTCCTGGAAAGCTCTCCCATCACCGCCGGGATCCCGCCCGCCTCGTGCAGATCCTGCATATGGTGGAGCCCCCCGCCCGCGGGGCTGATGCGCACCAGGTTGGGCGTGGAGTCGCACACCTCCTGGATGGTCTCCAGGCCGAGGTCGATTCCCGCCTCGTAGGCGATGGCCAGGAGGTGCAGGACGGTGTTGGACGAGCCGCCGACGGCCATGTCCACCGCCAGGGCGTTGCGCAGCGACATCGGGGTGATGATGTCCCTGGGCCTGCGCCGCTTGCGCAGCATCTCCATCGCCGCGATCCCCGTCTCCTTGGCCAGGCGCAGGCGCTGCGCGTATACCGCGGGGATGGTGCCGTTCCCCGGGAGCCCCATCCCGATGGCCTCGGTTAGGCAGTTCATGGAGTTGGCGGTGAAGAGGCCTGCGCAGCTCCCGCAACCCGGACAGGCGCAGTCCTCCAGCTCCGCCAGTTCCTCCGGCTCCATGCGCCCAGCCTCCACCGCGCCCTGGGCTTCCATCACCGTTATGAAATCCACGTCCCTGCCGCGGTGACGGCCGGCGAGCATGGGACCGCCGCTCACCACCACCGCCGGTACGTTTACGCGGGCGGCGGCCATGAGCATGCCGGGGACTATCTTGTCGCAGTTGGGGATGAGCACCAGGGCATCGAAGGCGTAGGCCCTGGCCATGAGCTCCACGCTGTCCGCGATGTTCTCGCGCGAGGGCAGAGAGTTGCGCATGCCGGCGTGCCCCATGGCGATGCCGTCGCAGATGCCGATGGTGCCGAACTGCATGGGTGTGCCCCCCGCCATGCGCACGCCGGCTTTCACCGCTTCCGCCACCTGTTGCAGGTTGGTATGGCCCGGTATGACCTCGTTCGCGGCACATGCGATCCCCACCCAGGGCTGCTCTATCTCGCGGTCGATATATCCGATCGCCTTGAGCAGGGAACGGTGCGGCGCCCTGGCCAGGCCTTTCTTGGCTGCGTCGCTCAGTAGTGCCATTATTTCCCTCCGTACAAACTAATGGGATTACCCTCATTCGAAGTCATAGATTGTATTATTTAGATAATGCATGGCGCCGTCAAGGTTAATCCGCCAGAAATCCCTGCAAAATACCCTCGTGGGCTCTGAATGTCGAAGGAAAAAGAATTGCTGGGAGTGTAGGAGTCATTGCGAGCGGAGCGCGGCAACCTCAAGAAGCCCGAACCGCTTCAGGTGCTTGTATGGGTGATGTGTCCCCTTACACCCTTTCATCGCGAAGAGTATATATGTGG
>CAZQFX010000072.1:0-13836 GCA_964592775.1 uncultured Actinomycetota bacterium | reverse complement strand
GCTCCGCCACCACCAGCTTATCCGCATGTATGTGAGTGGATACGTCACTCGATGGCACCAGCGCATTGACGTATACGGTGAGCCTGGAGTTGCCGGCCATGCTATATGCGTATTTCTGCGTGGAGCCGCCCGGCTTCATGAAGGTGACCTGCACGGAGGCGGGGGCGGCGTTGGGGTTCTGCACCAGGACGTATTCCTCGAAACCCCACGCCGTGGTGCCCTCGGCCAGGTACCAGTCCTGGGCCGGGCGGGGCTGGCTCTGGTTGCGGTAGGCCGTGATGGCCTGCTCGCCCTCCCGCACGCCGCTGCCGTCGATGGCCTTGACCGTGATGGCATGTGTGCCCTCCTGGAGCTGGCTGAGATCCCAGGAATTGAAGGTATGGCTCACGCTCCCGCCGGGCACCGGAAACTGGTGGCTCTCGACGATGTCCCCATCCAGCCAGAGTTCCATGTATTTTATCGCGGCGTTGGCGCTGCTGGCGGACGCCGAGACCTTGCCCGACACGGGATAGCTGTAGTCCTGGGGCGAGGTCACCGCCACCAGGGGCACCCTCAAAGCGCCGCCGACATCCAGCAGGCCCCAGCCGTAGTATTCGTCGTAGCCCGGGCCCCCCAGGTCCCGTGCGCTGTCCCTCAGCCGCCGCCAGACCTCGTCGGGAGAGGACCCGGGATATTCCGCCAGCACCAGGAGGGCGGCGGCGGAGACGTGGGGGGTGGCCTCGGAAGTCCCCGACCCGCGCCCGTACTGGTCGCCGGGCTTCGGGCCGATAATCCTCTCCCCCGGCGCCGCCAGGTCCACGGTGGAGTTGCGGTTGGAGAAATAAGAGCGGTTTCCGCCCGCGTCGATGGAGCCCACGCCGATGACATAGGTTAGCGCCGCCGGATAATTGATGGTGCCGTCCCCCTGGTTGCCGACGGCGGCCGCTATCACGCAGCCCATGGAATGCGCGTACTCGACCGCATCCGCGAGTTCCTGGGAGTACGTGTCGGCTGTGAGGCTCATGTTGATCACGTCGGCGCCGTTGTTGGCGGCATGGTAAACGGAGTTCACCACGCTGTCCAGGTGCCCTTTCCCGTCCGGACCCAGGGCCTTGAGAGGCATCGCGCGCGCATGCCAGTCCAGGCCCGCCGAACCGAGGGCGTTATTCGTATTGGCGCATGCGATACCAGTGACCATGGTGCCGTGCCCGTTGTCGTCCCAGGGGTCCGAGTCGCCGTTGAAGTAGTCATAGCCGTTGACGCGGCGCCCCAGCAGATCCTCGTGGAAGTAATCCATGCCGGTGTCGATCACCGCCAGGATCAGGCCTGCCGATCCCCTCTGCATATCCCAGGCCTCGTTCGCGTTTACCCCATAGGGGCCGGAAAGGTTCCACTGCTGCCCGTACAGCGGGTCGTTGGGATTGGTGGCGGCGGCCTTGAACACGATGTTGGGCTCCGCGGCCTTCACCAGCGGGGAGGCCATGAGCGCGCGGGCCGCCTGCAGTTCGTCGGTGCCGGGGCGGAGCTTCAGCCGCACGGCCGTCTTCACCGGGCTCGCGGCGAAGGCGGAGAGGGCTTTATCGCCTCCCTCGTCCAGTATCTCCGCGAAATCCTCCAGCAGCAGGCCGAGGCTCTCGCGCGACGGCTGCTCCAACACCACCACGACCTCCCCGGGCCTGTAGCTGCCCGGGGGGTAGCTCGAGGGGTAGAGTCTCTCGACCAGTTGCCGCTTCGCCGCAGTCGGGCCGCCCCCCGCCGCGGCCGGTGCGCCGCCGGGAATAACGCCCGGGCATACGGCCATCAACAGCAGCAGTACCGTAATCGCGAACAGCGCCTTGCCGGTCCGCTTCCTTGCGACCAAGTTCATGTACCTCCGCTCATCCCGCATGGCTTCCACCGTCTCGCGATTCGACACGGGATGCATATCTGTTGTGCGCCCGCCAGATCGTCCTCGTGCCAGCGGGTCATGCTCGCGATTCGACACGGGATGCATATCTATTGTGCCCGCGCCTAGAACGGCGCCTCTTCCTCGGCACCCACTCTCTTGATATCCGCTCCGAGGCTCGAGAGTTTCTTCTCCAGCTTCTCGTATCCGCGGTCCACGTGCTCGACGTCCAGCAGGTGGGTCTCCCCTTCCGCCGCCAGCCCGGCGAGGACCAGGGCCGCGCCCGCGCGCAGGTCGGGGGCGCAGACCTCGGCACCGCTCAGCGCGCCCACCCCTTTCACGATGGCATGATGGCCCTCGATGGTGATGTTGCAACCCATGCGGTTGAGTTCGTCGACGAACATGAAGCGGCTCTCGAAGACGTTCTCGGTGATCACGCCGGTGCCCGAGGCCAGGCTCAAGAGGACCATCAACTGCGGCTGCAGGTCGGTCGGAAACCCCGGGAAGGGGAGCGTGGCCACGTCCACCGCGGCATACTCGCCCCCTCCCCGCACCCGCAGGCGGCCTTCCTCTTCCTCCACGCGGACACCGATCTCGCGCAGTTTCTCCAGCGGGAGGCCGAGATGTCCCGGATCGACACCATCGATGGTTATATCCCCTCTTGAGGTCGCGGCAGCAACGGCCAGGGTTCCCGCCTCGATGCGGTCGCCGATGGCGGTATGTTCGGTGCCCCTCAACCGTGCCGGGCCCGTGACCTCGATGACGGGCGTGCCCGCCCCCTCGATCTCCGCTCCCATGGATACGAGATACGCCGCGAGATCCTGGATCTCCGGCTCGCGGGCGGCATTCTCTATAGTCGTGCGCCCCTCGGCCCCCACGGCGGCCATGATCAGGTTTTCCGTCGCCCCGACGCTGGGAAAATCGAGTACTATATGCGTGCCCTTGAGCCGGGAGGCGCGCGCGTGTACGTAGCCGTGCTCCGTGCTGATCTCCGCCCCCAGTTCCGCCAGGCCTTTCAAGTGCATGTCTATCTTGCGCGAGCCGATGTTGCATCCACCGGGTATGGCCACCGACGCCTCCCCCCAGCGGGCTACGAGTGGCCCGAGCACGATGATCGACGCCCGCATGCGGCGCACCAACTGGTAGGGTGCTTCCCGCGAGAGAAACTCCCCCGGACGTACCCTCAGGCTCGAGCCCTCCCAGGCCACCTCCACTCCCAGGCGGCGCAGCACCTCCACCATTATCTCCACGTCGGTTATAGGGGGGACGTTATTGATCACACACTCCTCCGGGGTGAGCAGGCTGGCGGCCATGAGCTTGAGCACGGAGTTCTTCGCCCCTCCCACGCGCACCTCGCCACGCAGGGGCTTCCCGCCCACGATAACGAACTTGCTCTTTTCCATAACGGAAATGATACCACCCCCACGCATTGATCCGGAATCGCGTGTATGAATCCGCTTCGGATATGGATATCATGCCTGGGCATAGCCAATAAATATTGCTCTTCCCCGAATAGCAAGGTCAATGATGGGATGGACCGGATACGCTTCGGGGTCAGGTCCGCCAGTGAGGCGTTTACGTGCGCTCATTTTCGATACCACAAGCCCAAGAACCGGGGATCGGTCCGAAGTGACCTTCGTCTGTGCTGCCACTTGCCCGGGGAACTGCCAGGTCGGTCTCCGCGAGGCCCTGCGAGCGGGACCGTTACCTGGAGGCCCCGGGCCGGAAAAGCGACCTGGAGCGAGACCGTTACCCAACAGCCCGGGGCCCTACCCCCGCAACCTCTCGAGGCGGGCGGCCTCCTTGCGCTCCAGGGCTTTCTTGACCTTCTTGAGGCGGAAGATGTCCTCGCGCATGCGCTCCTCGAGGCTCATCTGGATGAACTTGATCTGCTCGTTGTAATCGGGGATGACGATGTTCTCCAGGGCGTTCACGCGGCGGTTGGTCTTGCGCAGTTCCTCTCCCAGGCGGCGCAGGCGCGTCTCGACATCCGCGCTCTCGATGATCACCTCGATGATCTCCTCGAACTTCTCCGCCACTGCATCCACCCGGCTGGATACTCCGGTGATCCCGTATCCTCGTTTGAGCACGTCGCGCAGCGCGCTCTGCCCTCTGCGTATCACCGGGATAGGGACCCCCATGATGTGGGTTCCGGTGATGTCCACCAGCACCTCACCCTGGGCGGCGTATGAAGCGGAGCGCACCTTCGGCCCCCCGTCCTTCGCCTTGGCCATGGCCAGGTCGAACTGGGCGTCGGCCGTGAGTCTTTCCAAGCGCAGGGAGAGCCGCATGGTCTTGTCTACGATGGGCATCAGCTCCTGCAGCAGGGCGTCGCGCTTGCGCTTGAGCAGGTTCATGCCCTGGTCGGCGAGGGCCCGGTTGGCTTTGCGCTTGAGCAGCTCACTCCTTGTCGGGTGGACTTGCTCCATCTATCCCACTCTCCCCGCCTTCCCGTGTCATCAGCTTTCGGTGACGTCGAACTCCGCCGCCGTCTCCGGGTTGTAGTACTTGTCGATGTATTCCGTTTTGATGCGCTTGATGGAATCTCTGGGCATCATGCTGAGGAGCTTCCATCCCAGCTCGAGGGTCTGCTCCAGCTCGCGGTTCTCGTCCTTCTGGTCCAGGTAATTCTGCTCGAAGGCGTCGGAGAACTTCAGAGCCATGCGGTCCATGTCCGACAGGGCTTCCTCGCCCACGATGGCCACCAGGCGGCGCAGGTCGACCCCCTCGGCGTAGTACGCGTAGAGCTGGTCCGCCACTCCGCGGTGGTCGCCCCTCGTGCGCCCCTCTCCGATCCCCAGGTTCATGAGGCGGGAGAGGCAGGGCAGCACGTCGATACAGGGGAATATGCCCCGCCGGTGCAGTTGGCGCGAGAGCACGATCTGCCCCTCGGTGATATAACCGGTGAGGTCCGGTATGGGATGGGTGATGTCGTCGTCCGGCATGGCCAGGATGGGCACCTGGGTGACCGAGCCCGGCTTGCCCTTGATGCGGCCAGCCCTTTCGTAGATGGAGGCCAGGTCGGTGTACATGTAACCCGGGTAGCCGCGGCGTCCCGGCACCTCTTCCCTGGCGGTGGATATCTCGCGCAGGGCCTCGCAGTAGTTGGTCATGTCGGTGAGTATCACCAGCACCTGCATGTCGTGTTCGAAGGCCAGGAACTCGGCCACGGTGAGGGCGCAGCGCGGGGTGAGCAGCCTCTCCACCGTGGGGTCGTCGGCCAGGTTCAGGAAGAATACCACTCGTTCCAGTGCCCCCGAGCGTGCGAAGTCCTCCTGGAAAAAAGAGGCCTCGCGGCGGGTGATGCCCATGGCGGCGAAGACGATGGCGAACTCCTCTCCCCCCAGGATCTTGGCGTTCCGCACGATTGCAGCGGCCAACTCGTTCCCCGGCAAGCCGGATCCGGAGAAGATGGGCAGTTTCTGCCCGCGCACCAGGGTGTTCAGCCCGTCGATGGCGGATATGCCGGTCTGGATGAAGTCGCGTGGCTCCTCCCTGCTCCAGGGGTTGATGGGAGAGCCGGTGATCTCCCTCTCCTCCTCGGGGAAGACCTCCGGGCCCCCGTCGACGGGCTGCCCCATGCCGTTGAGGATGCGCCCCAGCAGGTTGACGGAACAGGGCATCTTCGCCACTTCGCCCCGGAAACGCACGCTGGTCTTGTCCACGTCGAGACCCGCCGTGGGTCCGAACACCTGCACCACGGCCAGTTCGCCCGCGAGTTCTATGACCTGCCCGTACTTCGTCGAGCCGCCGGCTGAACGGATCTCCACCATCTCGTTATAGGCGGCGCCTCTCACCTTGCTCACGAAGAGCAGGGGGCCGGCTATCTCCCCTACCGTACGGTACTCCGGCGTGGCCAGGTAAGCGCTTCCGTTTGACATCTTATCTCTCCCGTTTCTTATCCTTTACCATTCGCTCAGCGACCGGAGCGATTGTTGGACCCTCTCCACCAGCTCCGACAGCTTCTCCTCCGCCTCCTCGGACGGGATCTCCTTCATGCGCGCGATCTCGTTCTTGACGGGGTGCTCCGTCGCCTGGCGCAGCGGCACGCCTTGAACGAGCGCCTCCTCCAGGCAATCGTAATACGTGAGGATGACCTTGAGCATGAGATAGGCCTTGCGCAGCGAACAGAACGCGTCGGTGTCGGAAAAGGCGAACTGTTGCAGGTAGTCCTCGCGCAGCATGCGCGTGGTCTCCAGCACCGCCTTGGCGAAGTCGGGCAGCGCGTCCGGCCCCACCAGTTGCACGATCTCCTGCAGCTCGACCTCCTTCTGCAGCAGGCTCATGGCCTTGTCGCGCAGCGCCCTCCAGTCCTCGGCCACGTTCTTCAGGTACCACTCCTGGATCTGGTCGAGGTAGAGGGTGTAGCTCTTGGTCCAGGAGATGGCCGGGAAGTGGCGCCGGTAGGCCAGGGAGGTATCGAGCGCCCAGAAGGCCCCGGTGATGCGCAGGGAGTTCTGGGTCATGGGCTCGGAGAAGTCCCCACCCGGAGGGGAAACCGCCCCAATGGCGGTGATGGAGCCCATGCGCTCGTCGCCGCCCAGACAGACGGCACGGCCGCAGCGCTCGTAGAAGTCGGCCAGGCGGGTGGCCAGATACGCCGGGTAGCCCTCCTCGCCGGGCATCTCCTCCAGGCGTCCGGAGACCTCGCGCAGGGCCTCGCCCCAGCGCGAGGTGGAGTCGGCCATGAGCGCCACGTTGTAGCCCATGTCGCGGTAGTATTCCGCCAGGGTGATGCCGGTGTATATGGACGCCTCGCGTGCGGCCACGGGCATGTTGGAGGTATTGGCCACCAGGATGGTGCGCTGCATGAGGGGCACTCCCGTCTTGGGGTCGATGAGGCTGGGGAACTCCGCCAGCACCTCGGTGATCTCGTTGCCCCTCTCCCCGCACCCGATGTAGATGACGATGTCCGCGTCGGCCCACTTGGCCAGGGTGGTCTCGGTCACCGTCTTGCCGGTGCCGAAACCGCCGGGTATGATGCTGTATCCACCCTGGGCGATGGGGAAGAAGGTGTCCAGGATGCGCGTGCCGGTGATGAAGGGCACGGTGGGGTTCTCCTTGTTGGTGACCGGCCGGGGCACGCGGGCGGGCCAGGTCTGATGCAGCTTGATCTCCGCGCCGCCCTCCAGGACGACCACCGTTTCGTCCACGGTGAACTCGCCCTCCTTCACCTGGACAACCTTCCCGGACATGCCGGGAGGCACCATGATGCGGTGGGCGATGTGGGCGGTCTCCTGGACCTCACCCACTATGTCGCCTTCCTTCACCCTGTCGCCTTCGTCCACCATGGGCTGGAAGGCCCAGGTGCGGTCGCGCGGCAAAGCGAAGGTGGTGGCGCCGCGCACCACGAAGTCGCCGTGTTCGTCGGCGATATCCACCAGCCTTCTCTGGATTCCATCGTAGATGGAGGACAGCAATCCCGGACCCAGCTCCAGGAGCAGCGGTTCTTCGGCGCATTCTACCTTCTCTCCCACGTACAGGCCCGATGTATCCTCGTAAACCTGTACGACCGCCACGTCCCCGTCCAGGCGCACGACTTCTCCGATGAGCCCCAACTTGCCCACCTTGGTGATATCGTACATCTTGGCGCCGGACATGCCCTCCGCGCTGACCACCGGCCCGGAAACCTTGATAATCGTTCCCTCGATCATCCCGACACTCTCCCGTCTTCTAATCTATCGCCGTTGCCCGTCATGAAGCATCCCGCCAGCCATTCTATTCTCCCTCGCGGGCCCGCAGGGTGATGTCGAAACCGATGGCGCGGTGGATGAGGCGGGCCAGGTATGCCTGACGCTCCCCGGCCATCTCCACCGTCTCCTTGATGGGCAGGGGGATGACGATGGGGCGGTAGATGCTGTCTATCTTCTCCTTGGTCTTTTCGTCGATGGAGTCGTAGAAATGCTCGTTCACGGCCAGGATCCCGGCGTTGGGGTCGTTGAGCAGGAGCTTGATCTTCTCGTGCGCCTCGTCGGCGTTCTCCGCCTCGACCACGCTCACCCCCGCCAGCCGGAAGCCGTCCGCGGTTTCCGGGTCGGTGATCACTATCGCCTTGTACAAACGCTCTCACCCTTCCAGCCCGTTATTTCTCCCTTATCGTCAAGTCCCACAAGAAGAGCTCCTTGCGGATCTGGGACTCGATGAGTCCGATGCTCTTGCCGCGCAGGATGATACGCAGGTTGGTTATCTCCAGGTATTTCCTCCACATGTACTGGACGATCACCCCTATGCCCAAAGGGTCCTTGGAGATCTTCAGGCAGGTCTTGATGATATATTTCTCCATCTCGTCCTCGAAGGCTCTCTCCCCGCGCTCGTCGAAGCCTTTCCAGGCATTCTCCAGCGACTCGCGGTAGGGGGTATTCCGCAGCAGGGCTTCGTATACCTTTTCGGGCTGTCCCAGTTCCATGATGCGGACGAACTCCCGGGCCGTGGCGATGGACCCGCCAGGCACGAAATAATCCTCCACCTTCGCGCCGGCCAGCTCCAGGCCGCAGATGCGCATGAGGGTGATGATGTTCATGGAATCCACTTCCATCTTCACCACCTCGCGCACTATATCCGCATTGGCGTCTCCCCTCTTGAGCATCTCGTTTATCTTATGATAATGGTATTTGTCCAATGCCAGCTCCAGGATGGAGAGATCGTGCTCGCGCAGGTACTCGACGAGGCGTGAGGTGATGGCCTGCCCGTACGGTATCCACCACTGGGAACTGAACATGACGATGGCGTCAAGCGAGGCGCGGAGGTCGGGCTGGTTGACGATCTCCTCCAGCACCACCAGGTCCAGGGCTCCGACGGGCACCAGGTTGCGGAATATCTCGGCCCTGGGGATCAGTGCGCGCATGCCCCGCATGACCGTCTTCAGGTTGTAGAGGTCCCAGCGCGAGAGCAGGATGTTTACCATCTCCTCCGGTGGTGCGATGAAAAAATCCTTGATCTTCGTAAAATTCCTGGCCAGGTTGCGGTTGAAGGCGCGGTCGATGATGGTGGGGCGGATGCCCTCCATCATGAAGTGCTCGATATCCTCCCCATACTCCGTATTATCGAGCACTTCGACAGCCCGGTTATAATCGGGAGCGTCGAGTAGCTCCTTGAATACGCTCTGATCGAGCAGGCGGGAGTCCATCGCCCGCACTCGAGCGTTGGCATAGGTGTAATCTCTCAGCGGGACCTGGACCATTATCTTCTTGCCTTCCGCCGCTTGCACCGTGAGGGGGGCTTAGTCGCTTCTCGCCGCGGCCTTTGCCTCCTCGCCGAAGAGTATCTCCGATACGTGCATGCGCAATTTCTCTCTCGCGCGGTTCAATCTTTCCTCCGCGGTGTTGATTATCCTCACCCTTCCATCCGCGTCGGAGACCACCGCTCCGCCTGCGGTCCGGATATCGGTACGCAGCTCGTAGTCGAGCTTGGATCTCTTCATCACCGCGTCCGCCGCCTTCTCGCCGGCCGGGTCGATGTGCACGACAACCTTGCCGCCGATGCGCGCCATGCCCTCCCTGATCAATCCTTCGAGGATGGCGGGGTAATCCGGGCGCGAACTCAAGCCCCCGAGTCTTTCCTCCGCCGCCGCCAGCGCCTTCTCGACGATCAGCTCCTTGGCGGCGATTATCTCGTTCTTGGACTTCAGGCGGGCGGAATAGAGCATGGAGGTCGTCTCGCTCCGTGCCTCCGCCTTGACCTTGGCCAGGCGCGCTTGCCGGATAGCCTCGGCTTCTTCCTCGGCCTTCTCCAGGATCTTTTTCGCATCCGCCTCCGCCCGGCCGAATATCTCCTGGCACTCCTGGCGGCACTGATCGTCCAACGCCTGCAGGATGTCCTCTATAGACACGCCTTCACTTCCTGTCGCTCAAATAACCGTATATGCCTGGTCTAGTCCTAGCACAGCCAATTATTTTTCTTTCAGGCCGGTGATCAAGAATGATATTACGAATCCCAGCACTACCATGGTTTCGGGGATGGCGATCATGATGATGGCGTTACCGGCAAGCTCCGGCTTCTCGGCCAAGGCCCCCGCCATGGCGGCCCCGATCTTGGATTGCGACCACCCGGTCGCCAGAGCGGACAGGCCTACGGCCAGGGCCGCCCCGATGGCGATGAGTCCAAGTTCCAAACTATTCACCTCCTGATCTTTTGAACGGCTTGTAGACTACGTCTGATTCCTTGTAAAACTTGGTAAAGCTTTCAACCAGGTTGAGACGGAGGGACTGGATGGAGGGGCTGAGCACCCCCAGGGCGATGTTCAGCGTGTGCAGGAGTGCGGCCACGATGAAACCGAGAATGATCATGGCCCCTCCGCCGAACTCCGCGCCCAGGTCGTTGGAGACATCGGCCAGGATGACCGAGGCCAGGGATATGCCGTAGAGACGGGCATAGGACAGGAGGTTGCCGAAGGTCAGGGCCGCCTCCAGGCCGCCCCCGAAACCGCCCCCGTAGCCGGCCATCCCGATGCCGACGACGGACATCACCGCCCCCAGCGGTACCGCCACGCCCTTCGCGCCCTTAACGCCCCACAGGCTGCCGAAGATGATGACCAGCCCGAAGATGAAGAGCAGGTAACCCAGCTTCTCCAGGGTGTGTTTGCGGTCGTGGTGGCGGATACCGTCGATCATCCCTATGACCAGGGCGGAGCCCATGTGCAGCACGCCGATGCCTATGACCACGATGAGCAGGACGTTGAAGATATCGGGGTTGGCCTCAGCGATACGCTCCAGCGGCCACCCGAAAGGCTTTCCGCTTGACGTGTAGCCCCATATCCATTTCACCTCATGGTGGTGGGTCATGGGGTCCGTCCAGCCGGTGATCCTGAAGAGCAGGTCGCCGAAGAACTCGAAGTAGAGTATCCCGAACACGAAGGTCGAGATGGAGCAGATTATCAACACGTTCGCGAAGAGCTCGAAAAACGTGCCCCCGGCGCCCCGCTTCTTCAAGGTGCGCTTGATGAGGAAGGAGAGGCCGAAGAGCACTATCGCGTAGCCCATGTCGCCGAGCATGAAGCCGAAGAGCAGGGGAAAGAAGATCGCCACCAGGAAAGTCGGGTCCATATGGCCGTATTTCGGCGGGTTTATCAGCCGGTAGATGAACTCGAAGGGCTTGACCGCGGAGATGTTCTTCATCGCCGAGGGCGCCTCCTCCATCTCCGCGTGGGTGGGCATCTCCTCCGTGATCTCCACCTTGCCCTCGAACTTCTCCTCCAGCAGCTCACGGGTCTCCAACACCTTGTCCGCAGGCATCCATCCCGTGATGACGAAGACGTGGCCGCTCTGCCCGAACTTGGGGATGGCGTCCAGGGACTCGATGCGGTCGGCGAGGTAGTCCTTGAGGGCCACGAGAGTTGTGTACCACTTGTTGGAAATATCCTCCAGGTCCTCCTTGACTTTTTTCAGCTTGGGCGGGATCTCCTTGTAGCGGGTCTCGATCTCCCTCAGGGCCTCGTCGTAGGGCTTGTCCGCCAACTCCGTGGGCAGGCGCACCTGGTTGACGTTCTCCGCGGCCAGAAAATTGTGCACCTGCTCGGAGAAGCGCTTGTGGAAGACGAGGATGGCTGCGTGCGTGTTCTCGTCCACACGGGCCGAGAAGGTGTCGCACTGCCCGCTGGTTATCTTTTCCATCTCGCGCTCGACGTAATCAAGCACCTGCTTGTAGCGCTCCTCGATGAGCAGGGCTATGGAAGTGTATTGCTCGGTGGTGGTTACCTTGCTCGCCAGGGGGTAGACCTTCTTGATGATGGGCTCGTACTTGGAGAGGCGGGACATCTCCACTTCCAGCTCGTTCTTATAGGTGATGAGTTCCCTGGTAGCGCTCTCCTCCTCGTCCACCATGGCCGAGATGTCCCCCAGGGTCTTACCCTGGAAGGAACGGTACTTCTCCTCGAGCATGGCTTTGCTCACTCTCTCCTTCGGCGGCACCAGCTCGGAGAGGATGGCGTTATTGCGTAAGGCCAGGTTCTGCAGGAGGCTGCGCTCCTCCCCGAGTGCCGGGTCCATCTCCATGGGGATGAGGTCGGCGTAGCGAGGGCCCCTCTTCTTGGTGATGTCCTCTAGGTGCAAGGTACCCAGGTCCTGCAGGGTTTCGAGCACCTGGAAGAAGAGGGTTTTTACCCCTACTATCTCCACTTTCGACATCGTCAATAACATCTCTATCTCCCTCTAATCGTCCAATCGTGTGGCGATCGTGCTCCTCGTCGCGCTTCTCCCACCGCTCCCTTGCCGACCGCTGCTTCCGCGCCGGGATTGCGCGTAATGTTCAAGAGCGTTTGCTTTCCGTGGTGATGACGGATCCCACGATAAAATCCACCGCTTTGTCGAGGTTCTTCTCGCCGTTCCTCTCGACCTCGACGATCTCTCTCGCGGTGGAATTCCCGATCTCGCCGGCCTCTTCTCTGGCTGCGGCGATTATCTTGGCATGGGCTTCTTTACCGATTTCCTCGAGGGTGGCTTTGCGCTTGATGGCGGCTGCCTGTCCTTTGGCGTCTTCGATAAGGCGGTCTGCTCTCGTTCTCTCTGCACTGGTCTTGCTGCGTATTTCCACCTCTTTGGCGGATATGCGGCTGAAAACCTCGGTCCTGGCTCCTATGAACTTCTCTTCCAGTTGGTCCGATATGTGCCTTTCTTCTTTCTTCTTGCTTGAGGTTTTTTCAGCTCTAACCTTCTTCGTTTTTTCCTTAGATCCTGCCATGTTGTTTCGACCTCTTGCTTCGACTCTGGCTGGCCTTCTTATCGGTTTTTCGATCTGTCCGCACGCCCCGTCAAACAGGCGCAAAACAATCCCGTAACATAATATATGCAGGGTTAATACATGTCAATAAAACCCCGGTGTTAATCGATTGCCCCGCCGGTAACAAGGGGTCACCTTTCACCCCTCTTTCAGCGCTCCTCCCTTTCATATATCAAGCGCAGGCCGTGGAGGGTGAGCAACGGATCGTGATGCTGCACGTTCCTGCACTCCGCGACTACCACCTCGGAGAGGCCTCCCGTCGCCACAACGACGGCCCTCTCCCCCAACTCCCCCTTCATCATCTCCACCACGCGGTCCACCTGGCCGGCGAAACCGAAGACGATCCCGGACTGTATGCTCCACACGGTGTTCTTGCCTACGACCGAGGTCGGGCGGTGCAGTTCCACCCGCGGCAACCTGGCGGCAGCGTTGAAGAGCGCGCGGGATGAGATTTCGATGCCCGGGGCTATTGCACCGCCCAGGTATTCTCCTTGTTCGGAGATGGCGTCGAAGGTGGTGGCGGTGCCGAAGTCCACCACTATGCTAGGCCCTCCGTACCTCTCGAAGGCGGCCACGGCGTTCACCAGCCGGTCCGGGCCGACTTCCCTTGGGTTGTCCGTGAGCACGCGTATGCCTGCATCCACGTTCGCGCCGATGATGAGGGGCTCGAATTCCCAGTACTCCCTGGTCATCTGCTCCAGGGACATGGTTGCGGCGGGTACAACCGAGGAGATTATCACGGCGTTAAAGCTGGCGAAGGACAATCCCTTGAGCATGAGGAAACCCTGGTAGTACAGGGCCAGCTCGTCCTCGGTCTTGTTGGAATCGGTGGATATCCTCCAGTGCCCCACCAGGTCCGATCCCCGGTAGGCCCCGATCACCGTCTGGGTGTTCCCGACGTCTATCGCCAGCAGCATGTCAACCCCTTCCGCATCCGGATACTTTCCAACCCATATTTTAACCGATTGCGGTGGGAAATTCCGCAGGGAACGTGCCCGCGCGAGGTCTTTGATATCGAGTGTGATGGGGTGTGATGGGGTCACCTTTAAAGACCCCTCTTTCCTGACCCCTCTTTCACCAGGCGACCCCGGCCGGTGATCCAACCGGCCCCGTTAGGCTCGATATTCGAGATCTGAGAGGCTGCCACACAAACCCTGCGCCAGACATATCGCTCTCCACATATTCACCGAAATGGCCCGTTATTGACAGTTCGCCCTCCATTATGATGCCTATTTTGCCGCGATTTTGGGAGAGCGGGA
>CAZQFX010000071.1:0-13844 GCA_964592775.1 uncultured Actinomycetota bacterium | reverse complement strand
GCGCGTATCGAGAAGATGGCGGTCGCGCAGCTCGGCATGGTTCAGGTGACCCAGGCCGAATACCTGGAGACACCGGCCTACCGGGCCGCGAAAGTACAGGAAGAGGACGGAGTTCCCGGCAAGGAGGGCATCATAAGCGACGCGACCCGGGGGGAGCAGCGCTGAAGGCGGCGGAAGCAGTGCGAGCGTGAAGGTCTTCGAGGGCGCAGCGGCGAACCCCCTTTAAAGGGTGGCAATATCGCCGTCCGACATAGAAGAGGCATCCGAGGAGGACGAGGTGTCAAAAAAAAGAAACAGGGATGCAAGGATCAACCTGGCAGCCCTGGTACTGCTGTTGGGTCTCGGCTTGATAGCCTACCGCCTCGTGGACCTCCAGGTCGTGAACGCGGACCGCTTCCGGGATATCGCGGAGGACCAGCGCTACCAGCTCACCGATCTCAACCCGCGGCGCGGATGCATATTGGACCGCGACGGCGAGGTCCTGGCCATCAGCAAGGAAGCGTATTCTATCTATGCCACCCCGTATCTCGTCGACGACGTGCAACTGGCGGCGGCGGAGCTATCACTAGTGCTGCAGAAACCGCGCCAGGAGCTGGAGGACAAACTGCGCTCCCCCGGCGGTTTCGTGTACATCGAGAGGAAGGTGAGCCCGGAGGTCGCGGAGGAAGTGAAAACCCTCGGCCTCGCCGGCATCGGGCTTGAGAAGGAGAGCAAGAGGTACTACCCGCAGGGGGCGCTCGCGGCGCAGGTCATCGGCTTCGTGGGGACGGACAACGTGGGCCTCTCCGGCCTGGAGCTGCAGTACGACGCCGACCTGGCCGGCGTGCCGGGGGAAGCCGGGGTGGAGGTCGATCCCAGGGGCGACCCCATACCGGGGGTGACGGAGATGATCGCATCGCCGGTGGACGGCTGCGACCTGCAGTTGACCATCGATTCCGAGATACAGTTCAAGCTCCAGGAGCAGCTCGCCGCCTCGGTGAAGGAGAGCGGCGCCAAGAGCGCCTCGGGGCTGGTCATGAACTGCCACACGGGGGAGATATTGGCCATGGCCGTCATCCCCGACTTCGACCTCAATCTCTTTCACATGGTGCCCCCGGAGATCACGCGCACACAGCCCGTGACCGACGCCTTCGAGCCCGGCTCGGTGCTCAAGATCCTCACCGCCATGGCGGCCCTGCAGGAGCGGGTGGTGACGCCGGGCTCGGTGATCAACGTGCCCCCATCCATACAGATAGGCGAATACGAGTTCACCGATGACCATCCCATGCCCAAGAGCGACATGACCTTCACCGAGATCATCGCCTATTCGTCGAACATAGGCACCATCAAGACCGCCCAGGCCCTGGGCAAGGAGGCGCTCGGCGCCTACATCGGCCGATGCGGGTTGGGGAAGACGACGGGGATCGATTTCCCGGGAGAGAATCCCGGGGTGGTGCCGGAGCTGGAGAGCTGGTCGCTGACCTCCCTTCCCACCATCGCCATGGGGCAGGGGATAACGGTGACCCCGCTGCAACTCGCGGTGCTCACCGCCGCCGTCGCCAACGGCGGCATCACGGTAACGCCACATTTCCTCTTGCGCAAGATCAATATCGACGATACCGTGGAGGATTACGGAACGCCGGAAGGGGAGAGGATCATCTCCGAGAACGGCGCGGCCTCCCTGCGCCACATTCTGCAGGAGGTGGTGAGGATGGGCACCGGCAAGCGCGCGGCGATGTCCTTCTTCAACTGCGCGGGCAAGACGGGCACGGCCATGAAGCCCGACCCCGCGGGGGGCTACCGCGAAGCCTACATCGCGACCTTCGCGGGCATGGCGCCGAGCGAGGACCCGCGCCTGGTGGCGGTGATAACCCTGGACGAGCCGGGCACGGTGTACGGAGGCCTCGCCGCCGCGCCCCGTTACTCCCAGGTGATGGAGTTCGCCCTGCAGCACCTGCAGGTCACCCCGAGCGTAGACAAGGTGAACACCAAGGACAAGGTGGTCGTGGAATGAAGCTGAGTGAGCTGATAGGCGGCATCGAAGGCCTGCGGCCGGAGGGCGGCGCCGACGTGGAGGTCGCGGGCATCGCCTACCATTCGCAGGGGGTGGAGCGGGGCGACATCTTCGTGGCCGTGAAAGGATTCAAGACCGACGGCCATCACTATATAAAAGAGGCGCTGGAGGGGGGAGCGTCCGCCGTGGTGGTGGCGGAGGATTGGGAGCGTCCCCCGGGCATGCCCGCCGGCGCCGTCGTGGTGAGGGCGGCGGATACGCGCCTGGCCATGGCGCTGCTCTGCGACCGCTTCCGGGGTCATCCCAGCGCCAGGCTCAAGCTGGTGGGGGTAACCGGCACCAACGGCAAGACCACCACCGCCCACCTGGTGGAGGCGGCCGCGGCCTCGGCCGGCATGGTGTCTGGGCTCATCGGCACGGTGGTCTACCGCGTGGCCGGCCGCGAGCTGCCGGTGGGGCGCACCACGCCCGAATCCGCCGACCTGCAGGAGATCCTCTCCGCCATGGTGGACGAGGGCTGCGAGGTGGCGAGCATGGAGGTGTCCTCCCACGCTCTCGCCCTGCGCCGCGTGGACGGCTGCGAGTTCGAGGTCGCGGTGTTCACCAACCTCAGCCAGGACCACCTAGATTTCCATACCGGCATGGAGGATTACTACCTGGCCAAGGAGCGCCTCTTCATACCCCGCTCCCAGGGGGGCCTGGAGGCGCGCTCGGCCGTGGTCAACGTGGACGATCCCTATGGACGCCGCCTGGTGGAGAAGGCGGCCGGCCGGGTGCTCGCCTTCGGGGTGTCCGGGGAGGCCGACCTGCGGGGAGAGCTGTTGGAGGCGGGGCTCAAGAAGAGCCGCGTGGAGGTGGAATACGGCGGCGAGCGCTGGCAGGGAACGACCTCCCTCACCGGCGGCTTCAACCTCTACAACATCCTGGCCGCCCTGGGCGCGTGCATCATGCTGGGCCTTGATGCCGAATCCTCCCTGGCCGGCATACTCTCCCATCCCGGGGTGCCCGGGAGGTTCCAGACGGTGGAGGAGGGGCAGGACTTCACGGTGCTGGTGGATTACGCCCATACGCCGGACTCGCTGCGCCGCGTGCTGGAGGCGGCGAGGGAGATAACGCTGGAACGCGTCATCGCCGTCTTCGGCTGCGGCGGGGACCGCGACCGCGGCAAGCGTCCCATGATGGGTGGGATAGCGGTGCGGGCCGCGGACCTCGTCTTCATCACCTCGGATAACCCACGCAGCGAGGAGCCCCTGGCCATCATCGCGGACATCGAGGAGGGCGCGCGCGCTGCGCGCGGAGGCGCTCCCTTCACGGTCATCGCCGACCGCCGCGCGGCCATCGAGGCGGCGGTGCGCGAGGCGAGGGACGGCGACGTAGTGGTAATTGCCGGCAAGGGGCACGAGAAGGGGCAGGTCTTCGCGGACCGGGCGCTTCCCTTCGACGACGTGGAGGAGGCGCGGTCCGCGCTGAGGAAGAGGAGGGAAACGCGATGATACCCATGCGCGCGGACGAGATAGCGCAGGCGGCGGGGGCGAAACTGCTCCAGGAGGGCGGGAAACCGTCTCGGCGCATCTCCCGCGTCTCGACGGACACGCGCGATCTCGCCAGGGGCGCCATCTTCGTGGCCCTGAAGGGGGAGCGCTACGACGCCCACGATTTCCTGCCGCGGGCACTGGACGGGGGCGCGGCGGCGCTGCTGGTGTCGCGCGCGGACCCCTCTCTCCTGCGGCTGGCGGAGGAGAGAGGCGCGGCGGTGCTGCGCGCGCGCGGCACCATGGGCGCGCTCACCAGGCTGGCGGCGCGCCAGCGCGAGATGTCAACGGCCCGGGTGGTGGCGATTACCGGCTCCACCGGCAAGACCATCACCAAGGATTTCACCGCCGCCGTGCTGGGGCGGGCGGGCAGGGTGGTGGCCTCGCGGGCCAGCTTCAACAACGAGGTGGGGGTGCCCCTGACCATGCTGAAAGTGGCGGCGGAAACTGATTACCTCATACTGGAAATGGGCGCGCGGGGGACCGGGCACATCGGGAAGCTGTGCGCGTTAGCGCGTCCCGAGATCGGGGTGGTGACCAACATCGGGTGGTCCCACATGCGCTTCTTCCGCACCCGCGACAACCTGGCCCGCGCCAAGGGCGAGTTGCTGGAATCGCTGCCCCGCACGGGGATGGCGGTGATAAACGCCGACGACGAATACGCGGGTTTCCTGCGCGGCCTCTGCTCCTGCCGGGTGACGACCTTCGGGTACGCGCGCGGAGCGGACGTGAGGGCGGAAGAAGTGCGGATGGATAAATATGGAAAGGTCGTCTTCACCTTGAGGACGAAGGGAGGTGGCAAGACGGAAGTGGAAGTGCCGCTGCCCGGCCGCCACAACGTGGAGAACGCGCTGGTGGCAGCGGCGGTGGGAAAGATCATGGGGGTTGATATGGAAAGCATCGCGGAGGGGATAGCGAACGCAGAGACGACGGGATGGAGGATGGAGATGATCAAGAAACCGGAGGAGATCACCATCATCAACGACGCTTACAACGCGAACCCTGTCTCCATGCGCTCGGCCCTGATGGCCCTGGGCGACATCGCCCGCGAGAAGAGGGCCATAGCCGTGCTCGGGGACATGGGAGAACTGGGCCCCGTTTCGGAGAAAGCCCACCTGGAGGTGGGCAAGCTGGCCGTGGATTACGGCACGGACATCCTCATCACCGTGGGCAGGAAGTCGCGCAAGACGGCGCAGGCGGCGCGGGAGCGGGGCCTGCCGCGGGGGAGCGTGTTCGTTACCGACGGGGTGGACAAGGCGGCGGAGGTGCTGCGGGCCATCGTGGAACCCGGGGACGTGGTCCTCGTCAAGGGCTCGCGTTTCCTGGGGCTCGAGAGGCTCGTGGACCTGGTGGCATAGGCGGGAGTGGCATGCAATAATCGCTTGAAAGGCCGGGGGTGACCGGCCCGTAGAGTGACCGCGGAGGAGGAATACCCTTGTACAGGGTTATGCTGGCCTTGTTGCTGGCGCTGGCTATATGCATATTCGGCATGCCCCTGCTCATGGGCTGGCTGCGGAGGCGGGGTATCGGCCAGTTCATACGCGAGGACGGCCCCCAGGCCCACCTGGCGAAGGAGGGGACGCCCACCATGGGGGGGATCCTCATCGTCGTATCCGCGCTGGCGGCCTTTCTTTTCTGCGCCCAGAAGCTCCAGGCCGGCACGGGTTTCGCCCTGGGGCTGGCGCTGATCAGCGGCGGGCTGCTCGGCTTCGCGGACGACCGCACCAAACTGCGCTACGCGCGCTCGCTGGGGTTGAAAGGGCGCACCAAGCTCTTCTGGCAACTGGCCCTGTCCATCGCCCTCGCCTACCTGGCCACGCGGCATTTCGGCGTGGACACCAAGCTCTACTTTTTCCGCTCCGACGCGGTAATCTGCGATCTCGGCCCCTTCTACTACCTTCTCGTCTTCATCATGATCATAGGGACCTCCAATGCCGTGAACCTTACCGACGGCCTGGACGGCCTGGCATCCGGGGCCACCATACTGGTGATGACCGCCTACATCCTCATCACCTTCACGCAGTTCCGCAACCACGAGTTCCTCTACACCCACGTGCAGGGATCGCTGGACATCGCCATCTTCTGCGGGGCGCTCATGGGAAGCTGCATCGGCTTCCTGTGGTGGAACGCGCCGCCAGCCTACATATTCATGGGGGACACCGGCTCGCTCGCCCTGGGGTGCAGCATGGCCACCATCGCCATGCTCTCCAAGACCGAGCTGCTCCTCATCTTGCTGGGAGGGCTCTTCGTCCTGGAGACCCTTTCCGTCGCCATCCAGGTGATGGTCTTCAAGGCCACCCGCCAGCGCGTCTTCCGCATGGCGCCGCTGCACCATCATTTCGAGCTCAAGGGCTGGTCGGAGGTGACCACGCTCATCAGGTTGTGGATAGTGGAAGGGTTTTTCGTGGGCATCGGCTTCATAATCTTCTATATCAATTATATCGGAGGCAAGTAGCGTGATGGCGGCGGACAAGAGCATGAGTAAACTGCAGGGCGTGAGATCGGTGCTGGTGGTCGGGCTGGGCATATCCGGCCGCGCGGCCGCGGACAGGCTGCTGCGCGAGGGAAAGGTCGTGACGGTGAACGATGTCTCGACCGCGGAGCCGGTGCGCAAGACCGCCACGGAGCTCTCGGAGCGGGGGGCGGATGCCGTGCTCGGCCATCACGATCCCTCCCTGCTCGCGGGGGTGGACCTGGTGGTGGTGAGCCCCGGCGTGCCCCCGCAACTCCCCCTCCTGCGCGAGGCGGAGGAGAAGGGCGTCGCGGTGTGGAGCGAGGTCGAACTGGCGTGGAGGTTCGTACGGGGACCCGTGGTGGCGGTCACCGGCACCAACGGCAAGACCACCACGGTGAGCATGATCGAGTGGATATGCGGGAAGGCGGGAAGGCCGGCCGTGGCAACCGGGAACATCGGGTACCCCTTCATCGCCGCGGTGGAGGAAGCGGAGGAGGGTACGGTACTGGTGGTGGAGGCCTCCAGCTTCCAGCTCACCTTTGCGCGCGAGTTCCGGCCCGACGTGGCTATACTGCTGAATATCACCGAGGACCACTTCGACTGGCACGCCGATATGGACGAGTACGTCGCGGCGAAGAGCCGCATATGGATGAACCAGGGGGAGGGTGACGTCGTGGTGTGCAACCTCGACGACCCGCTCTGCGCGCGGGCTGCCGCCTCCGCCCCGGCGCGAGTGCTCTATTTCTCGCGGCGGCCCGACCCTCCGGCCGCAGTGTACGCGACCGGGGGCGGGATGTTCAGCCGCCTCACCAAGGGACCGTACGGCGCCATGGAGCCACGGCTCATCATGCGCGTGGAAGAGCTCCCAATCCCCGGCGGCCACAACCTAGAGAACGCCATGGCCGCGGCGGGAGCGGCCATCTCACTGGGCATAGACCCGCAGACGGCGGGGGAAGCCCTGGCCTCGTTCCCTGGCCTCTCCCACCGCCTGCAGTTCGTGGCCGAGGTTGGCGGCGTGCGGTTCTTCGACGATTCCAAGGCCACCAATCCCCATGCGGCGATGCGCGCCCTCGACGCCTTACCGGGACCGCTGCTGGTCATCCTGGGGGGGAGGAACAAGGGGTTGAGCTTCAGCGAACTGGCCGCGGCGCTGGCCGAACGCGGGAGGCGGGGGGAGTTGCGCCTGGTCTACCTCATCGGCGAGGCGGCAGACGAGATCGGCGACGCCCTGGCGGGAGAAGAAACGCGTTTCGAGACCAGGTCGCTCGCGGGGCTGGAGGAGGTATTCATCGACCTGCCGCGCAGCGCCATGCCGGGCGACGTGGTCCTCTTCAGCCCGGCGTGCGCCTCATTCGACCGCTACGGCGACTACAAGGAGAGAGGAAGGCATTTCCAGGCCCTGGTCGAGGCTTGCCGCGGGAGGGAGGAAGCCGGTGGGTGAGCAGTCCGCGGCGAGAAAGCCCGGCGCGCGCGCCAGCCGGCAGGCCCCCCGGGCGCTGGTGGAGGCGCGGCGGAGGCGGGAGGGGGTCGTGGCGGTGAAGGGTTCCACTTCTCCCGGCACGGGCGGAAGCCCGCGCGCGGTGCCGCGAGGGAAAAGCCCGGCGCGCGCCGCGGCTGGCGGTCTTTCGCGCAACGGATACGCCATCCTCGGCATCTCTCTCATCATGTTCCTCTACGGCATGGTGATGATCTTTTCCGCCAGCTCCGGGCTCGCCATGCACACCTATGGTTCGAGTTACTATTTCCTCTTGCGCCAGGCCATATGGTTCGCGGTCGGGATTGTCGCCCTGGCCGCCCTGGCCTATAGCGATTATCACCGCGTGGCCGAGCTATCGCCCCTCCTGGTCATGCTATCCCTGGCCGCGCTGGCGGCGGTGCCCTTCATCGGCACCGAGGCCTTCGGCTCCAAGCGCTCCATAAACGCCGGCCCCATCGTCGTGCAGCCGTCCGAGACCGCCAAGATGGCGCTGGTGGTCTTCGCCGCGCACATCTACGGCAGGCGAGAGGGCAAGCTGGACAGCTGGCGCGAGTTGATCGCGCCCGTGCTCCTGGTCACCGCCGTCGCCTGCCTGCTCATCATAAGCGAGCCCGACCTCGGGACCATGCTCGTCGTGGCTATCTCGGTGTTCGTGGTCATCTTCCTGGCGGGCGCGCCCCCGCGCAAGGTGGCCATGCTGGCCCTGGCGGGAGGGGCCGCGACCTTTGTATTCATCTTCACTTCCGGGTACCGCAGGGCGCGCTTTCTCGCCTTCCTCGACCCGTGGAGCGCTCCGCGCGAAGGCGGTTTCCACATCATCCAGTCCATGATAGCCCTGGGTTCCGGTAAGGTGACCGGGTTGGGTCTGGGCATGAGCCGCCAGAAGTTCTTCTACCTGCCCAACGCGCACACCGATTTCATCTTCTCCATCATCGGCGAGGAGGCGGGGCTCATCGGCACGCTCTCCGTGCTGGCGCTCTTCGCGGCCTTTGTCTACCTTGGGTTCAGGATCGCCAGGAACGCGCCCGACCGCTTGGGACGTCTCCTGGCCATGGGCATTACCTGTATGCTCGGCGTGCAGGCATTGATAAACATGGGGGCGGCCACGGGCGTCCTGCCCATTACCGGCATAACCCTGCCCTTTTTCAGCTACGGAGGGTCGTCCTTGGTGATTTGCATGTGCCTTGCCGGTATACTCATAAACGTCTCCAGCCAGGAAGGTGGGGCCGCAGCATCCTACGATGGGAGGAAAGAGCGTGAACGTGGCGATATGCGGCGGGGGAACCGGAGGCCATCTCCACCCCCTGTACGCGCTGGCAGAGGAGATCGCATCGCGTGACGGTGTGGAGGTCACTCTCTACCTGAGCCGGAAATCGCCGTCGAGCGCACTGCCCGAAGGTCATAAGATCATCCAACTCGAGGTCAGCGGTTTAAGCCGCGGCATCGAAAGCGGCAACGTCGCGGCGGCCCGGGACCTCGGCAGGGCGCTTGTGCGATGCCGCCGGGAGATGAGAGCGGAACGGCCGGAGGTGGCCGTCGCCTTCGGGGGCTACGCCAGCGTCCCGGGCGCCGTAGCCGCGCTCTCCCTGGGCGTGCCCCTGGTCATCCACGAGCAGAACGCCGTTCCCGGCCTGGCCAACCGCATGCTGGCGCCATGGGCGGACGCCATTGCCGTATCCTTCGCCCGTACCCTGGATATGAGGCCGCGATGGAGGAAGAAGGCGGTCGTCACCGGCAATCCGCTGCTGAGAAAGGCGGAGAGCGGCGACATGGGAAATGCGAGGGAGTACTTCGGGCTGGAGGAGGGAAGGAAGACCCTGGTGGTGGCAGGGGGGAGCCAGGGAGCGGCCTCGCTCAACCGGGCGGTGCTCGAGGCGCTCCCAGCCTGGAGGGAGCGTACCGACCTGCAGGTGGTGCATTCCGTGGGGCGCGAAAAATACCGGGAATTCATGGCACGGGCGGCGAAGTTGGATACCGGCGGCCTGCTCTACCGTCCGCTCGCGTTCGTAGAGCGCATGGACCTCCTGTACCTGGCGGCGGACCTGGTGGTGTGCCGCGCCGGGGCATCGACCATCGCCGAGCTGGCGGCTGCCGGGTGCGCCGCGCTTCTGGTCCCCTATCCGCATGCCACGGCCGCACACCAGGACGCCAACGCCGCCGTCCTCGCGGACGAAGGCGCGGCGGCAGTGGTCGCGGACCGCGAACTGGACGGGCGGCGTCTCGCAGAAGAGGCCGACGCCCTGCTGGGGGACGAGGAGAGGTTGCGGGCCATGCGCGAAGCGGCCCGCCGGGCCGGGAGGCCCGACGCGGCGGCGAGGCTGGCCGAGGTCGTGCTGGCCAAGGTCTAGGAGGGCCGGTGTGGAGGGAAACGAGAGGATACACCTGGTAGGCATAGGCGGGGCGGGGATGAGCGCCATCGCCGTGGTGCTTCTCGCCAGGGGCCTGCCGGTGAGCGGCTCCGACATCAAGGAGTCGCGAAACACCCGGCGCCTGCGGCAGATGGGGGCGCGCATCTTCATCGGGCACCGGCCGGAGAACGTGGAGGGCGCCGACCTCCTGGTGGCCTCGTCGGCGATATCCGAGAACAACCGCGAACTGGCGCGGGCGCGCGAACTCGGCCTGGAGGTGCTGCCGCGCGCGGCCATGCTCAACCTGATCATGGGCGACGGGAAGGGCATCGCCGTCGCCGGGACGCATGGCAAGACCACCACCACTTCCATGATCGCCATGATCATGCGCGAAGCCGGTCTCGATCCCACCTACGTGGTGGGCGGGGAGCTCAACGACGTGGGTAGCAACGCCCACGCCGGGAGCGGCGAGCACGTCATCGCCGAGGCGGACGAGAGCGACGGCTCCTTCCTCCTCCTCCGACCCTGGACGGCGGTGGTGACCAACGTGGAGGAAGACCACCTGGACTTCTTCCGCGACGGGGAGGAAGTGCGGGAGTATTTCAGGCGCTTCGTCTCCCTGCTGCCGGCGGAGGGCATCCTGGTACTCGCGGGAGACGACCACGGCGCCGCTTCCCTGGCGGGATGCGGCGCGGCACGCGAGGTCACCTTCGGGAAGGGAGAGGGCAACGACTTCCGTAGCGCCGGGGTGGAGCACGTTCCCGGTGGAAGCATATTCCAGGCGTACCGGGGGGAGGAGCTCCTGGGCGAGGTCAGGTTGAACATCCCCGGGGAACACAACGTGCACAACGCCATGGCCGCGCTGGCGCTGACCGCCTCCATAGGGGTCGGCTTCACGGACGCGGCGCGGGCACTGCAGGCGTTTCGCGGCGTACAGCGCCGCTACCAGTTCATAGACGAGGTGGCCGGGATCCGGCTGGTAGACGATTACGCCCATCACCCCTCGGAGGTCAAGACGACCCTCGAGGCGGCGGCCATGGAAGGCGCCGCCCGCGTCGTATGCATCTTCCAGCCCCACCGCTACTCCCGTACCGCGGCTTTGTGGGAGGGATTCGGCCGTACGCTGACGGGCGCCGACCTGGTGATCGTGACCGACGTCTACGCAGCGGGTGAGGACCCCCTCCCGGGGGTGAACGGCAAGCTAGTCGTCAACGCCATCCTGGAAGCCGAGCCGGGAAAGCTGGTGGTATACATACCCAAGCGCTCTCTCCTGGGGACCGCCGCCGCGCGCTTCCTGCGACCCGGCGACCTGGTCCTGACCATGGGCGCGGGGGATATAACCCAGTGCGCCGCCGAGATCGCCGGCATCCTGCGGGAGCCGGAAGCGGGCGGCGCGGGCGCGGAGGGTTGACGGTAGATGGGGACAGGGGCGGTTCGCGGCATGTTGAGGAGCAGGTTCAAGGGTATCCTGCTGGAGGGGGTACCGCTGGCCGGCTACACCAGCTTCCGCATCGGAGGTCCCGCGGCCCTGCTCGCGCTGCCCAAGGGAAAGGATGACCTGTCGCGTCTCCTGGAGGCGGTGGCGGAAGCAGGTTCGAGGCTGCTCGTACTGGGGAGGGGCTCGAACGTGCTCGTCTCCGACCGGGGTTTCGACGGGGTGGTCGCCGTGCTCGGCGGTGGGCTGGGCAGGATCACCAAGAAAGGTGAAGATGAGGTTTATGTTGAGAGTGGATGCGACCTTAACAGGCTGGTGAAATGGTCGATCGAACATGGCCTTGGGGGCCTGGAGCGCCTTGCCGGGATCCCGGGGAGCGTGGGGGGCGCGGTGCGCACGAACGCCGGCGCCATGGGCGCGGAGGTCGGCGAGCGGGTCGAACATGTGGTGGTGTTGAACCTGGTGGGGGGCGAGGTGATGACGAAGCGTCTCGGGCGTGAGGATATGGGCTTCACCTACCGCGGCACGGCCCTGGGGGACGGCGACGTCATATACGGAGTGAGGTTGAGTTTGGAGAGAGAGGACAGGAGAGCCCTGGAATCCAGGTGCAGGGAAGCGATGGCATGGCGCAGGAAGAACCAGCCCCTGCAGCAGCCTTCCGCGGGAAGCGTCTTCCGCAATCCGCCCGGCGTATCGGCGGGAGAGCTGATCGACCGCTGCGGGATGAGGGGTATGCGCGCGGGCGAAGCGATGGTCTCCGAGATGCACGCGAACTTCATCGTCAACCTGGGGGCGGCGAAGGCGGACGACGTCCATGCCCTCATGGAACGCGTCAAGGCGGAGGTGAGCCGCAGGGAAGGCGTGGAGCTAGAGGAGGAGATCGTTCTCGTCGGAGAGATGGGAGAATGCGGGGAATGAGCCGTATAGCGGTCTTGATGGGCGGGACATCCGCGGAGAGGGAGGTCTCGCTGCGTTCCGGCGCCGCCGTATGCAAGGCGCTCGCGGAGTTGGGCCACGAGGCGCTGGAGATCGACGTGGGGCCCGAGGTGGTCGAACAGCTGGCGGCGTTGCGCAGCCGCGCGGATTGCGCTTTCATCGTGTTGCACGGGCGCCTGGGAGAGGACGGCACCGTACAGGGACTGCTGGAGCTGCTGGGGATACCCTACACGGGTTCCGGGGTGCTCGCCAGCGCCGCGGCGATCAACAAGCAGGTGACCAAGCGCATATTGGAGGCCAATGCCATCCCCGTCGCCGACGACGTGGTGGTGACCGCCGCGGAGGTCGCGGCACTGGGGTTGAGCAAGGCGGCCGAGGGCATTCACATGGACCGCTTGTTCCCATGCATGGTCAAGCCGAACTGCGAGGGTTCGACCGTCGGGGCGGGCATGGCGCGTAATTGGGATGAACTGGAAAGAGCGATCGAGCAAGCCCTGGAGTACGACGATATCGTGGTCGTCGAGCGCTATATCGAAGGCCGCGAGATGACCGTGGGCCTGGTGGGCAGCCAACCGCTGGTCCTGCCCGTCCTGGAGATCGTCGCGAGCAAGGAGATCTACGATTACGAATGCAAGTACACCGCGGGGATGACCGAATACATCGTCCCCGCCCCCATAGAGGAAGAACTGTCGCGGGAGCTGCAGCGTCTCTCCCTCAGGGCGCATCTCGCCCTCGGCTGCGAAGGCATATCGCGCGTCGATTTCATGGTGGACGTGGAGGGCAGACCATACTGCCTGGAGGTGAACACCATCCCCGGCATGACGGAGTTGAGCCTGATACCCAAAGCCGCCGCGGCGGCGGGATTGTCCTTCGCGCAGGTGGTGGGGATGATCCTGGCGGCCGCGCGGCTGAAGATATACAGGGAGGGGAGATGTTGAGCGGGCGGATGCGGAGGGAGAAACCCGGCGGAACGGGGTCCGCCGGAGATCCCCGCGCGGAGTGCCCGCCGTCCCCGCATGCGGGCTCGAGGGTTGAAGCGGAGAGCACATGGCGGTGAGCGGTAAAAAGGGGAAGGAACGCGGCGCGGAAGTCAGGGCGTCCCGCGCCAGATCGCGCGTGGTGGCCGAAAAGAAGAAGGCGAAAGCGCGCAAGGAGATGCGGGTGCGCGATTCCCGCGTAACCCGCAAGCCGCCGCGCGACCGTGCCGGGGAAGCTGGTTCACGCACCGCCAAAGGCGGACGCCGCGGAGCCGGGGAGAAGGGGCGGACGCGCAGGGAGAAAGCCGGGACCGCGACGGCCGCGACGGCGCGGCGCCGGGAAGCGCAAAAGGCGAGGAACCCGTCCACGGTCCCGCCGCCATATGACTCCGGCGTGGCCGTGAAGGATAAAGGGAAAAGCAAACAAGTAAGGAGACGGCTCCAGGAGGTATCCCGAAAGACGGAGGCGGCACGGCGGGAAACGCGCCGGGGCGCGCCCGCCGGGGAACCGTACGCGCCGGAACGCGGGTCTTCGGAGGGGCAAGGCGGAAGGAACCGCTCCTCGCCCGTGAGGATCGCGGTCCTGGGCGCCGTACTCGTGACGTCCCTGGCAGGATTGCTGTGGATCTACACCAACACGGGGGTCCTCAACGTGAAGTCGGTGGAAGTGAGGGGAAACGAGAGGCTCGAC
>CAZQFX010000070.1:0-13963 GCA_964592775.1 uncultured Actinomycetota bacterium | reverse complement strand
AGCCTCTCGGTGCCCGTCACCACCAGGGAGACGTCGCGGTCGGAACCTATCTCGGAGTTTATATATATGTTCACGCGCGCGTGGGCGGGGATGTTGTAGTAGCGGATGCGGTTGGCCCCATCGGCCACCAGGTAGGTCACGGTCGCGGTGTGCTCCGCGTCGTAGGGGTTTTAGAGGGTGAGCCATGCCTCGAATCCGGCGCGGGTGGTGCCCTCGGCGAAGTAACAGGGGACGGCGGCCGGCTGCTCGTACACCGTGAAGTCGTAGGGCTCGCTCGAGCCGAAGAGATTGGTGACCACCACCGGGCCGGAGGTGGCCCCGCCGGGGACGATGACCACGATGTAGGTGTCGGTCCACACGATGGCCGTGCCGGCGTCGACACCGTTGAAGGTCACGGTGCTTATGAAGGGTATCTGCAGGTCCCCGAAATCGACCCCCTGGATGGCCACCGGCATCCCCCTCCAGGCCGCGGGGGGGAAGATGTTCTCTATCGCCGGCACATGCGCCACGACCTGGGCTCCGGCCGGGGGAACCGCCGCCAACAACAGCGCAGCAAGCAGGATGGCCACCGGGATGATTCTGGCGTATCGCATCTCGTACCTCCAGGCTCGTCCTCGGGCGAGGTTATGCGTGAAGAAGAGCGGCCGCTTCCCGCACCTCTATCGTTTTCTCGACCGGTCCCGAACGGCGCTCTTAGCGCCCCGCTCGCATCCCGAGTAATATATCACGAAACGCAACTACTATTATAACGGCGCTGAGGACATCGGCCAGACGGGCGTTGCCACGAGCTCTACGTGAAGAGCGTCCTCGCATGGGGCACGAAAACGGCCGGGAGGATCATCGTCGCCGATTCCAGGGCCGGGTCAAGCGGAGACGGATAGGATATGCCGGGTTATCCCCCAGCCTGCCATGGAACCTGAACGCCTCTCGGAAAGCGGCTCAGGCCACCCGGCCCGTAAACCCGAGTTCGGGTATCTCAACTGCATGGCGGCCGTTATGCATCGCATGGGAGGTTCGCACGCGGAGAGGGCGGCCACGAGGCCGCCCTCCTTTATGGTAACGCCGCTTATCACTTCGGTTGCAGTGCAGGGGCGAACGATTCCAGCACCCACATCCCTTTCGACGTATGCCATATCTTGTCGCGCCGCTCGGAATAATACCCGGTAGCCTCTTCGTAGGTAGGCCCCGGGATGTTCGGAAGGCTTTTTACGCCCGCGACCGCTCCGATATCTTTCACGAACCATCTGTATTCTATCCGGGTCGCGTCTACTCTGCTCCTTGGGATGGTATATACGTACTTCATGAGCAGGGCATCATAAGTGCCTCCAGGCACGGTGATCTTCCCCTCGGCGACGATCTCCACCGAGCAGGGATAGGTAAGATCATCCTCCGAAGTGGTCGCGGGTATCACCGCTCCCGCAGTTCCCACACTCAGCGGGAACTTGATCGTGCTGTATATCGGCATCCCTTTTTCGTAGGGGCTCAAGTAGCGCACGACCTCTTTCGTGGGGGTCGTATGCCCGTCCTGGACATATTCGTGGGAATAGCCCCACTCCCGCCATTCCTTCGCGTTCGCGTCGTTGCTCGTGTAGACGATGATGTTGGTGCGATGCCCGCCTGAACCTATTACGAGCCTGCTGATCGCGTAAGTAGCATATGGAAACTGGCCGGCATCGGGGGCGGCATGGATGCCGATCACCTCTTCGACGATCTTGTACGGTGTCGTCATATTGAAATACCAGGGGCCTTCGAGGTTGAAATAGCAGGCGTTGATATCGCTTGCCGCCTCGACACCCCGATAGTGGGAACTGGTGTAATTGGCGGGATGAGGTACCCTGTAGACAACACTGTTCGGGCGGTACTGCCACAGAAGGCTGACATCACGATAACCGACGGTGGTGGTGTCGTAGTAGTCGCCGTAGAGGTCGTTCAGGTAATCGTTCACGAAGTATACGGTACGCGTGCCGACCTGCGGCTCCCAGTAGTCGATGACCAGTCCTTGCTGTTGGGTTACCTGTATGGGCTGCGCGGGTTGGGCCGGCTGGGCCAGTTGCTCTGCCGCTGTTGGTTGCTCCGTCCCCGTGGGCTGCTCCGTGGGAGGCGGCTGTTCCTGGGCCCATACGGTTATGCCCAGGACCATGAAGACGCTGCCCACCAGGAGCAGGGTGCATGAGATCACGATCAGGCGCCGCCACCCCTTGCTCATCCTTGCCTCATCCATATCACCGTACCCCCTTCATCATCCGCCCGCCGCCCCGACGGGTGCCGGGCCGGATTCTTGCCAATTCATGCCATGCGGTACCCGTGCCGCAAGGGAGCGCCCTCAGAGCTCCCTCCTGTCCGTGACGCGGAACTGTTATATTATGTTATTCCCCATCAGGGACTATGTCTATCCTCCATGTATTTTTTCGGCTCGCGACCGCGCAATCTGTAGGAGTATTGGCGTTCTCAGTTGAACAAGCCCCGGCCTCCCGACCTCGGCATTTTGCAAAGAATAAGTGGGTTTGCTGAGAGAACGGCCCTCATGGGAGGGTAAATCTCTTGGTTATTCTCCCAGAAGTGTGGGCAGGGAGATACAAATGATTTATGCGCCAATACGGAAAAGAGTTGGTAGTTCAGGTACGGGCAAGCCATCGCATATCAAATGCCATCCAGATTACCGATACTTTGTGGCGAGGAGCCAACCTCTTTGACATCACGATGGAAACCAGAACCGGATCAGGAAGGAGGGCGTATTGGATTAAGGTTCTCCCCTTTGCGATAATGTATCCATAGGCTTTACCAGGAGGTCCCGTGCAGGGGAGGATACTGTTCATCGACGACGAGCCCGAGATCCTCAAGGCGGTGAGGTTCTACCTGGAGGACGAGGATTTCGAGGTGCATGTCGCCGAGGAGGGCAACCACGCGGTCGAGCTGGCGGAATCGATCCAGCCCGACCTGATCATCCTCGACGTGATGATGCCGGTGATGGACGGCATCCAGGTCTGCCGCCAGCTGCGCTCGCGTACCCGCACCCGTTTGATTCCCATAATCTTCCTCACCGCGCGCGAGGCGGTGGAGGACAAGATAAAGGGGCTGGAGGCGGGAGGGGTCGATTACATCACCAAGCCCTTCAACAGCCAGGAAATGCTGGCCAGGATCAAGGCCCACATCAGGAGCAGCCGGGAGGAGCTTTCCTCCCATCCCGTCACCGGCCTGCCCGGGGCGCCTACGGTGGAGAGCGAGGTGAACGCCCGCCTGCAGCGGGGCGAGATATTCACCGCCGTCTTCGTGGGTATAGAACACTTCCGCGAGTACCGGGAAGCCTACGGCATCAGCCGCGGGGACAGGCTCCTGCTCTCCGTCACCAGGCTCCTGGAGGACGCTCTCTCTGAGCTCACGGCGGACAGCTGGTTCATGGGCCACACCTCCTACGACGAGTATTTCTTCCTCTGCCCCCCCGACAGCGCTCGCTCCACTTGCGAGCTGGTCGTGGAGCGCTTCGAGAAGGAACATCCGGAGTATTACCTGGAACAGCACCGGCAGCTCGGTGAGCTTACCTACTACGACTACCGTGGGGACCTCATCCACGCGCCCTTCGCCGTCCTCGCCATGGGGGGGATATGCAACGCCCGCCGCTTCGTGGCGACATATGCCGCCATAGCGGAGTGGGGCGCCCAGGTCCTTCTGAAAGCGCGCTCGCAGGGAGCATGCGCCTTCGTCATCGAGGAGTGATGCCCCTTGGCGGGCGAGCTCATCCTGGTCGTCGACGACGAGCCCAATATCATCGAACTCGCCCGCTTGTACCTCGAGAAGGAGGGCTTCCGGGTGGCGGAAGCGTGCGGCGGGGAGGAAGCCCTGCGCCTCTTCGAGGAGTTGAGCCCCGCCCTCGTCGTCCTGGACATCATGATCCCGGAACCGGACGGCTGGGAGGTTTGCCGGCGCATCCGCTCTCGCTCCCGACTGCCCATCATCAAGTTCACGCCCGAGGGCGGTGAGGTCGCCCTCGCGGCGGACCCCCTGCCGGGGGGCGGCGCGCGCATCCAGGTAAGGGACAACGCGGCCAGGGCATCCCGGAGGAGCAGCTGGAAAACATTTTCGACCGCTTCGTACGCGTGGAGCGCTCCCGCTCCCAGCGTTACGGGGGCTCAGGGCTGGGGCTGGCGGTGTGCCGCGAGCTGATCAACCTGCCGGGGGGGAAGATTTCGGTATGGAGCCAGGCGGGCAAGGGGACCGCCTTCACGGTGGAGCTTCCGCCCCGCCCCCCGGACATCCCCCCCACCACTGGCGGTGCTGCCGAGAATCATGATTTCCGGTAATCGAAGTACGGTGAAGGGGTGAGGCGCGTGCCGGAGCTGCCGGAGGTGGAGATAATCCGCGGGCAACTGGAGAAGGAGCTTGCGGGTGCGCGCATCGAGCGCTGTGAGGTCTTTCTCCCGCGCCTGGTGACCTACCCGACACCCCTTGGATACCGGCGGGGTCTCAAGGGGAAGCGTATACGTGGAGTAACCCGCAGGGGCAAGTACCTCATCCTCGAGCTGGACGGAGAACGAGAGCTGGTGGTGCACCTGGGTATGACCGGCTCCCTGGTACTTTCCACACCAAAAGAAGAGCGCCCGCGCCACACCCATGTCGTTTTCCACCTCGCGGACGGCAGGGATCTGCTCTACGTCGACCCGCGAACATTCGGCGAGACGGCGCTGCTGCGGCGCGGCGACCGCAGCCCCCTGCGCGGGCTGCACCGCCTGGGCCCGGAGCCGTTGGATAGAGCTTTCACCCGCGATGTCCTGGGGAACTCTCTGCGGGGCAGGTGCCGGGTCAAGTCCGCGCTCCTGGACCAGTCGCGCGTGGCGGGCGTGGGCAACATCTACGCCGACGAGTCGCTGCACCGCGCCGGCGTGAACCCCCTGCGCCGGCTGGACGAACTGACCCCCACCGATATGGAACGCCTCCACAACGCCATGCGCGAGGTGCTCCACGAGGCCATCGCCCGCGGCGGCTCATCGGTGAGCGACTACGTGGACCTGCGCGGGGAGAGGGGCGGCTTCCAGGACAGCCACCGCGTATACCGCCGCGATGGGGAGCGTTGCCTCAACTGCGGCGCCACCATCCGGCGCGTCGTGATCTCCGGCCGCGGCTCGTATTTCTGCCCGGCGTGTCAGCGGTGAAGCCGTAACAACCAGGGGATGGGTTTCGCGCAGGAGCGAGCGGACAGCCCGCATCACCCACTCCTTTCCACCCCGCTAGCACGGCTTTGGGAGCGAGCGGATACCGTAAACCCATCCCCGGCCCTAAACCCATACGAGAAAAGGGACCGGGCATTTCGCCCGGCCCCTCTTATCTCGTTTGTCTACCAGGAACCGTAGCCGATTGAGCAGGAGCCTCCCGCCTTCTTCGACCCGTCCCCGGGATCGGTGTAGGTGAAGTACATCGCCCTCTCCACAACCACGCCGCGGCCGCCGCCGGCCGCCGCGACGTCCATGGGCTGCGCGGACACGCGGGTGGACACGTCAATGGCCTCAAGGCCGGGCACGTCGTCCACCTTGATGGTCATGCGGTAGTTGGGCGGGCAATCGCGCTCCTCCACGATGGGCACACCGCTCGGCGTCATGTAGGTGATGGCGAGCTTCTGCCAGAAGTCGTAGGGATTCATGACCAGGACGAAGGTGTCGAAGCCGCCGCCGGTGTAGCCCTCGGCCAGGAACCAGTTGGGATAGGTCCGGCAGGCCCCGACGGAGGTGGCGCCGTCGTTGGCCGTCCCGTAGTTGAAGTACACGGAACGCTCGGCCACGATGCTCGCGGGCACCGTGTCCGCGGTGAGGTCCACCTCGCCCGCTATCTGGTCATATATCTCCGGCGTCTGCGTGGCGCCCTCCTTCGCCGCCACCAGGGCGGTCACCTTGTCGTCTAGGTAGGCGTGGGCTTCCTCGGCGCTCACCTTGCCGTTGCCGTTGGCGTCGGCGTCCTTCTCCACCGGCGCCTCCACGAAGTAGTGCGCCCAGGCGCCGTTGCCGGAATCGCCGCCGGCGGCCTTGAACTCGCCGTCCGCGTATGCATGGGACTGCTCGTCCTCGCCGCAGGACGCCAGGAGCAGGCGGCCGGGAGCCGCCAGTTCTTCAGCGATTTCGCCGCTGTTGTCGCAGCTGAAGAGGCCGATGAGCTTGTCGCTCCGCAGGGCGGCGAAGTAGGTGTTCAGCTTGCTGCGCGAGACCTTGCCGTCGTAGAGCTCGATGTTGTTCTGCGTGTCCTCGGACCAGCGGCCCCCGAAGAAGAAGACCGCGATGTCGTTGGCGTCGGCAACCTCGGCCAGCCAGGCCATGTCCTTCTCCATCTTCGCCAGGGTGACGTCGCCCTCCGAGCGGTAGCGCATCTTTTCGTAGCTGAAGCCGCAGGAGTCCACAAGGCGGTGCTTGATATCGTACATGTCGTCGATGGAATATGGGTAGTCGGTGCCTGTCGGGTAGTCCTCTATGCCGTAGAGCACCGCGTACTTGTCCACCGGGTCGTCCTCGACCGAGGCGAGCTGCACCTGCTTCACGGCGGTCACCTTCGTCGACACGTCGGTCCCGGCCAGCCCCTCCACCGCATCCACGTTGATGGTGTCGCGCGAGTAGGGCGCCACGGCGGCATGGGTGACCTCCACGGGCACGAAGCCGGGCTGGTTGGAGTAGAAAGTGTAGGTGATGTCCACCGGGAAATGGTTGGGATTCATGGCCATGACCCAGGTGTCGAAGTCCCCGCCGGTGTAGCCCTCGGGCAGGAACCACTCCGGCGCGGCGCAGGTGGCGCCGATGGAGCTGGAGCCGCCCGCCTTGCCGTAGTAGTCGAAGTACATGGCCCGCTCGGCCACGATGCCCTGGTCGGAGTAGATGAGGGTGGAGACGTCGGTGTCGTCGAACCTCACCGGCTCCGCCGGCTTTCCTCCCCCGCCACCGGTGACGGCTCCGACGTCGGCGATGAGGTTGTCCTGGCCCTCGGCCCACACCAGGTCGTCGAGTTTGACCGTCTTTCTGCGCCCTGCGGGCACGGTGACCTTGAAAGGATAGTACCTGCCCTCGTTGGGCTTCATCAGTTTGACCCACGCGTTGGCGTCGCTCTCGTTGGGGTTCATGAGCAGTATATAGGTGTCGAACCCGCCCCCGGTGTAGCCCTCGGGGAGATACCAGCTGCCGTTGGTGTTGGGCGCCCCGATGGTGGAATGGCCTCCCACGCGGTCGCCCTGCCCCGTATCGTAATTGAAGTACATCGCCCGCTCGGCGATGATGCCGTCCTGCTCCTCGTACTTCACCTTGACCTCGGTGGCGACCTCCTTGTTCTCCAGGCCGGGCACGGTGTTGAGGTAGAGGCTGTACCTCAACTGGCCTCCGAGGGACACCTCTTTCACGATAGGCTCGCCGTCGGTGGTGAAGAACCTGAACTGGACGATGGCCTCCGTCTCGTTGGGGTTCTGGACGAGAATCCAGGTGTCGAAGTCGCCGCCGGTGTAGCCCTCGGCGAAAAACCACCCCTTGGTCCCGCAGGCCGCCTTCACCTCTCCCGCCGCCGGGGCGACGGCCAGGGTGGTGAGGCAGAACAAGCCGCTCAGGACCAGGATCATCAGGACCTTGAGACATTTACTCTTACCTCGCATCTTGAAGCTCCTCCTTTGTGTACTGTTCGAGGCGGTAAGTCTGCCCCCTTATCCTGCCCCTTTCCTCCAACCTTACTTGGCGTGACCCGGTTTTTGTTTGAAACATATTTCTTCATCGACGCGCCGAGTCCGTCGCTTGAGACACGGCCGGTTCCACCCTGCCATAGATGAAAACGGCCGTGACGCGTTGTGATTACACTCCGATCCCACCTGGGGTCAGCCCTGGTATGGGATCGGACACGCTTCGTTCCCACCTCGGGGTCAGTCCTGGAAGGGGAACGGCGTTCAGGCAGATTCCGATACTCGACCCCTCTGCCTGTATCCACTCATGCGCTCGAGGAGAGGACCGGCACCTTTGGGATACTTCGCCACGCAATGGCGTTGGCACGGGGTCCTGTAATGGCTGCATCCTCCGCCATGAAGGTTTGGAAGCCTCACAATGGCATGGGAGGGAGATCTTCGTGTCAGCCTAAGAAGCGCTGTCGTATGGCCATGATGCATCCATATAGAGGGACGAGCGCTGTCAGTTGGCTTCGGCGGCGGGGACGCCGCCCCCCCATTCTCGTGTACCAGGACGACGTACCGACCGGTCCTCGCAGCCTCCGACCAGCCTTCCTCCCTCGCGCGACGTCTTCCGGCCTGTCCGGAATGGCATCGCCACGGCTCGAAGGTGGCGCCACCCTGCGCGGTGGCAGGCCCCAGGGGGACGGCCGCGAGGCCGGCATCGGCCAGGGGATCGGGTCTCTCCTCCGGCTGCACCTCATGGAACATGCCCTGCGTGGCATAGCGCCCGGTCATGGCGTATATGAGATCGCCCAGGCGGCCGCCGGGCGGTCTCCATCACCGCCGCGATCTTCTCCTCCACCGTATCTACATACCGGTCCCGCACGGCGGAGACCTCGTCGAACAGGCCCCATTTCTCATCGCGGGGCAGGGAACGGGCTTCCTGGAACAGTTCCTTGATGCCCGCTCTGAACTCCCTTGTGTCCCCCTTCAAGAGCGCCCCAGGCTCTTTCAACCCCGCCACGGCCTCCTTGAACTCCTGCATCTTGGCCTGCAGCTCCGGCGGGACTTCCTTCCCCTGGCCGTCCTGCCGCCCGCCCTGCACCAGCACGCTCGCGGTGAAGTCCAGCATGATGCGGAAGGCGTTATACGCGTACCCGATGTTGCGCGAACCATCGTGGTAGGGGTTGGTCCCCTCGCTGAAAGGCGTTTCCGGATCGTGCCGCCCGTAGCCGCTTATGGGGTAGAGAACGTATTTGCCCGCGTAGTAATCGAGGGCGACCGGGTCCGTCCCCGGAGTCGAACTCGTACACCGCGTCGTCGGTGAAGGACCACCAGCTGGAGGCGGAAACGCGGCCGGGGTCGCCGTAGGAGTCCACCACCGCCCGGAAGGACTGGGCCGGGTTCTCGGCGTTGTTGTAGACATGGTCGTAGTCGGGGCCGCCCTCGCAGTTCTCCACCAGGACCACCTCGCCCGTGAAGCCGTCGGGATGCTCGAGGATGGCGGTGATGAGGCCGCGCACCACGTCGGTGTTGGTCATGCCCCGCTGGTCCCAGGTGGAATGGACGGCCGCCGCCTGCTGGCAGGGATAGCGCATGCGGGAGGGTTTGCGTCCGCTGCGCAGGAGCAGCCAGGCCAGGCACAGCGCGCCGAAGAGCGGGTAGCCCCATCTCCACGGGGGGGTTGTCTTTCTGCCTTCATCGCCTGGCGCCGCCCTTGCCCCCGCCGTCTCCTTGCCGCCGGGGCGCAGCGATATTCCCATCATTCCCTCCCGCCGTCATGCCCCACACCGCTGGATACGCGATGATGTTCTCAACTCCACTTGTATTATTGTACGGCATTGACCGGCATTGCACGGCGCTACGATATCCGCGTATCCATGCCCCGCGCCGCGGGATCCGCGATGATACTCCCGGCCCCCTCCACCCTTACTCCTTGGACGATGAATGGGGCCGTATCCCCATTCCGCCTTACCTCCGCGTTTACCCACATCTCTCTGAGAATAACCACTATCGTTTTTTCCCGCCCTTTACGCCGCGGAACGGGCCCACGAGAGGGGCGAGCGCGATCAGCTGCCGGTACCAGAACTGGGCGAGGAACGCGTAGCCGTAGAGCGCCGCTCCCTGTCCCCTCAATATCCCCAGCTCCCTGCGCGCCACGACGACGGCCCCCGCTCCCACCAGTGCCGGGTAGAGCATCGAGCTGGCGAGGAAAGCCGCAAAGACCGGCCATCCCACCTTGCCAAAGGCGAAGAAGAGGATGGAGAGGGCGAAGGAGGCGAATCCCAGGACCGGCGCTATCTTGACGAAGAGCCAGAACGAGGGGAGCTGCACCAGGCCCAGACGGCCGTAACGTGTCCCGTAGAGCATGCCCATCCCGGACCGGAGGGCGTCCGCGATCCCTCCATGCCTCTCACGAAACTCGTTGAAGCAATCCCTCAAGGTGCGGGGGAAGGGCCGGCGCGCGGTCAGTTGGGGCAGGAACACGAAGCGGTAGCGGCGGCCGGTATCGTACATCAGGCGGTGCAGGCGAAGGGTCATGTCCATCTCCGCCGCCTGGTAAGACAGGCCCGGCTTGAACCCCCCCGCATCCAGGAGGTCGCTCTTGCGGTAGAGTATGAACGAGCCGTATGCGGCGACCGGCCCCCCGAGATAGGGCGCCCCCACCATGTACCCCAGTTGCACGCGCAGCGATTCCATGAGCGCGAACCTGGTAATGCGGCGCGGGGGCAGGAGGTCGTCATGTTCCATATCCAGCGGCAGCTCGACCCCCATCACCGCCGGCGCGGCGATATCCTCCTCCATCAACGGCCTCACCATGAACAGCAGGGAATCGTCCTCGAGGCGCGCGCAGCGATCCGCCACGCCGAACAGGGGATAGCGGGCCAGGTTCAGCGCCAGGTTCAAGTGGCCGCCCCCCGCTTCCCCCTCCCCGCGCACCAGGGTCAGCCTGCGGTCGTCACTCTGATAGACCTCGACGGCCCGCGGCTCCTCCAGCACGCGGCGGTAGACGCGGTCTACCCGGCGCAGGTAATAGGTATCGACGAGCGCTCTTGCTCTCTCCTCGCCGCCGTCCCCGTACATCACCAGTATCTCCATATCCGGGAAACGCTGGGAAAGGACATGATCGACCCATTGCACGGAGTTCTCTCCCGTCGAGTCGATGTCGACCACCAGGGTGAGCGGAGGGACCATCTCGCTGCGGGACAGGCGGTGCGCTTCCTCGAGGTATCCCATTTTTTTCCAGCGCAACGCCGCCCTGTACCCGAGGGCCAGGTGAATCATGTGGATGGAGTAGAGGACGAGATAATAAACGATGGCCAGAAACGCCAGGAAATAGTAGGCGGACATCAGGGCTTGCGCTCCCCGCCCTCGGGACCTCCGGGTTCTTCTCCCTCCCCCCCCGGGCCCCGCATGCCCGATCCCTCCAGCTCCTTCCTTATTCCCGCCAGGGCCTCCTCGAGTTCCGGATTATCTATATCCGAGAGCAGCCTTACCAGCCTGGCCTTCACCTCCATGTCCGGGAGGTCGGAGAGAACCTGGATGATCGTCCCCACGCTCCCTATCTCCGCCAGGCGGTGAATGATGCGGCCCGCCATGCGCTCGTCGTCGCCCTCGCGCAGATCCCTTGCCCGCCTCTCCACCACGCTGCCCTCCTCCAGGGCCTGGGCCGCGGTCTCGCGGGCGAAACGGTCCTCGTCCCAGAGCGCCTCCAGGAGCGGCCCCTCCCCCGCCTCCCCCATATCCCGCAGGGCGGCTCCGGCGTTGCTGCGTACCCACCATGCCTCGTCGCGCAGCATCTCCGCCAGGCGCGGCGCGTCCATCTCCTCGCCGATCCTCCCCAGGGCCTTGACCGCCTGCGCGCGCACCTGCCATGCCGGGTCGTCGAGCGCCCGCAACAGGGCGGGGCGGGAAAGGCGATGCCTCATCGCGCCCAGCGAGTCGGCCGCACGCGCCCTTACGTTCAGGTCCTCGTCCGCGAGGGCTTCCTCCAGGTAGACGGCCTCCTCCGCGCCCCCTATCCTCCCCATGACCTCGGCCGCGAAGGCGCGGCGCGAGGGATTGCCGTCGCGCAGCAGCCCCACCAGGACCCGCCGGGATTCATCTCCCGCTTCCTCGACGGCCTCGGCGACCTTCTCCTGCGACCAGCGGTCGCCGCCGTCCAGGGCTTCGAGCATGGACTCCAGCGACTCCTTCGTCCCTATCCTGCCCATGGCGAAGAGGGCCGCCTCGCGTACCTCTTCCCTGGGGTCCCGGAGGAGCCGCTTGAGCTCGGGCACCGCCTTCGGATCGCCTATCCGGCCCAGTCGGCGCGCCGCATCGCTGCGCCTGGACTTGGAGCGTGAACGGAGTTGGTGTATGCGCGCGGCGGTAAAACCGGAGAGGTCGTACAAATCGATGACCTCTCCTTTCCACACCTCGGCCCCCTCGTCCCCCATGCGCAGCAGCACTTCCTCTAACGCCTTGGGGTCGGGATCGGGCAGAAGGGTCTGCAACGTGCGCTCGGGGCTCAGCTTCTGCAGCGCGGCGTAGAGGATGGTCTCGTAGGCGCGCATCGTCTCCAGCCTGCGGGCCCTGGCATAGACCTTGAGTATGCGTATCAAGAGGTAGAAGGCGAAGGCGGCCAGGAAAGCGACCACCGCCAAGAGGACGATAAAGAGTACGGCTCCCATTGCCTATCCCATATCTTGCGGCTTTCCGGGGTTATCCATGCTTTTGTTATTATAAATCTTGCCGCTGGCGGTTAACAGGACGGCGCCCGGGGCCGCCCCGTAGCGGCGGGAACATGGAGGGGAGGTATATGGCAATGTTGGTGATAGACTCGCATACCCATATGTTCCCCGCCGTGGTGCGGAAGGACCCCTCGGACGATATCCCGAACGCATGAAACGCTGACCCGTCACGTAGACAATTCCACGGCTCCGGCGTTGCAACAGGTAGCCCGAGGCCGGCATGGCATCCGCGGCGGGCACGTCCACCCGGGAACCCGCTCCGGCAACGCACGGTCGTAAGGCATGGAGAAGGAAAAACACCGCCGGGGAGTGAATCAAGTATAGAAAGCATCCGGAAAGGAGTCACAAACATGACGGCGAAAGCGAAGGGCCGCCTGCGGGGCATCCTCGCCATCACTATTTCGGCCTTCATCCTGATCCCCCTTTCTCTCCCCCTGGCGGGGTGCACCGCGACCAGAGCCGCCACGGACGGAGCCGCACCCGTCCCCGAGCCGGAGAAGCCGCCGGTCAATCCCCTCACCGGGGAGGTGGTTACAGCGTGGGACCTGGTGACGCGCCGTCCCCTGGCGGTCAAGGTCGAGAACGACGCCAAGGCGCGCCCGCAGAGCGGCATCATCGACGCCGATATCGTCTACGAGGAGCTCGTCGAGGGTGGGATCACCCGCTTCATCTGCATATACCTCTCGAAGGAATCGCCGTCCATCGGACCTACACGCAGCGCCAGGCCCTCCGATATTGACATAACCTTTTTCCTCGCTCCCCTGTTCATCTGCAGCGGCGGTTCGAGCGCGGTCATATCCATGGTCCAGGCATCGGGGATGATGTACATCACCGAGGACGCCTCCCATTTCTGGAGGGAGCGCAGCAGAAGGGCTCCCCACAACCTCTATACCAGCACCGCCCTCCTGCGCCAGTACCTGTTGGAGAAGGGTGACTCATTCAACTCCCTGCCGGACAGCGGCATGTACTTCGTGGACCCGCGGGGAGGGACGGGCGGGGAGGGAGTGGAGCCCGACGCCGGGACGGAGGGGGAAACGGACGAGGAAGATGCCGTCGAGGAGAGCGTCATGGTCGGTCCGGCCTCGTCGATAGGCATCGCCTACAAGGCCGCCATGTGCGCCGCCTCGTACACCTACGACGCGGTGAGCGACGCCTACCTGCACTCCATCCAGGGAGCTCCCCATACCGACCTCACCACCGGGAGGAGGGTGGCGCCGCGAAATGTCATCGTGCAGTACGTGACGGTCACCAACAGCGGGCTGAGAGACGTCACCGGCGCCCCGGTGCCCGTGTCGCAGGTCACCGGGAGCGGCAAGTGCCTGGTCTTCACCGGCGGCAAGGTCTACCACGCCACCTGGAGGAAGGCCAGCCGCTCCGTGCCCACGACCTTCATGGACGAGAACGGCAACTCCGTACCGCTGCGTTCGGGGCAGACCTGGATCCACCTCATCTCCGACGACATCCCCGTCACCTATCAATAGGGTCAGCCCTGAAATCCCCCTTGGGGTCAGCCCTGGAACGGGATCAGCAGGGGTCTGCCCGGAAAATACGCCCTCAAATACCATATGTTGCGTCGCCAGTCGCTGAAGATTTGCCCAAGAAAATAGCGACCAGCTTT
>CAZQFX010000069.1:0-13993 GCA_964592775.1 uncultured Actinomycetota bacterium | reverse complement strand
GTGGCGCAGCGACGCTCTCGATACGTTACCGTATTTACGGACCGGAGTACTTAGTGACGCGGTCGCAGATCAGCTCTCCCCCCACGCAGACGTTCTCGGGTGGATGCTCGTTGACGATCACCACGTAGGCCTGCCGGAGAATGCCGTATGCTCTCTCCATCGCGTCGGTTACTTCCCTGGTAAGTGCCCTCTTCTTCCCCAGGTCTCTGATGGGCGGGCCGTCGATATGGATATTCGGCATTTCCTCTCCCTTCCACGGTGTTCTATATCGACTTCATGGAGTGTTGAGCGTCACGGTTTCCTTGAATCTATCCGCCCCGTATCGCGCTTCGCCGCAAGAAGGCAACGATCACGCGCGGGGCAGGGTGAAGCGGAAGACCGAGCCGCCTCCCTCGCGGGGCTCGCACCATATGCGGCCTCCGTGTATCTCCACGATCTGCCTGGCGATATACAGCCCCAGGCCGATGCCGGGGACGGAGTGATGGTGGGCCTCCCCCACCTGGAAGAAACGCTCGAAGACCCTCTCCCGGTCCTCCTCGGGGATGCCCGGCCCGCGGTCGGCCACGGACACCGCGACCTCCCCATCCCCACGCTCCGCCTCCACCTCCACCACCGCCCCGGGTTGCGAGAACTTCAGGGCGTTGTCCAGGAGGATGAGCAGGAGTTCCGTGAGCTTGTCGGGGTCGGCCTCCACGACGCCGAGGTCGGCCGGCATGCGCAGGACGATCTCGTTGTCGAACGCCCTGGCCGCCATCTCCGCCAGCGCCAGCTCCAGCAGGGACCTCAGCTCCATCTCGCGGCGATCGATGGTGAAGCTGCCCCTCTCGATGCGCGAGACGTCGAGCAGCTCCTCCACCAGCCTTGTCAGGCGGTCGGAGCCCGCGTCCAGGTAGCCGAGGATCTCCGCCGTCCTCTCGCGGTCGAACCTGTGCCCGTAGCTCAGGAGGGTGTTGGTGTAGCCCTTGATGACGGTGATGGGATGCCTGAGCTCGTGGGAGGCGATATCGATGAAGTCCTTTAGCCCTTCCTCCCGGGCCAGGCGCTCCTCCTCGATGGAGACGGCCTGGGCCAGGGTTCCCAGGAGGTCTTTCTCCTCGTGCGTGAAGGTCCTTTTCTGCCCGGTGTAGATGGACAGGCAGCCCATGGCCGCGCCGCCCAGCCCGACGGGATACCCGAGGTAGGACACCAGCCCGTGCTTCACGATATCGGGATGGGAACCCTCGTATCCGCATTCCCTCAAGTCCTCGATCTCCAGGGGGGCGCCGCTTTCTCCCGACAACACTCGGTAGCATATATGGGCTTCGGGGCCGTCGGTCACCACGAACGCCTCCTCTCCCCCCAGGGTGGAGAGCAGTGAGAGCCTCCCCCTGTCCAGCCTGGCGTACTGCACCACGTCGGCGGACAGTATCCCCTTGGCCGCCCTGATGATGCTCTCTATGTTGGTGATGATGTCGGAGCCCAGGCCGAGGAGGCAGCGGTTCAGCTCCATGAGCCAGTCCTCCATGCGCCGGCGCTCGGTGATGTCGAGGATGACCGAACGGCTGGCGACCACCCTGCCCTGGTCGTCGAGGAGGGGGTTGACCGAGAGGAGCCCGAAGACCCTCCCGCCGTCCTTTCTCAGGTACACCATCTCCTGGTTCTCGAACCCCTCCCCCGACTTGGACCGCTCGAAGAGCCGCTTGGCCTTGTCCCTCGACTCCGGGGCATACAGCTCCGGGACCTTCATCCCCAGAAGCTCCCGCGTGGTATACCCGGTGAAGGACTCGACCGCCCGGTTGCACTCCATCACCCTTCCCTCAATATCGATGGAGAGGTAGGGGACGGGCGCTCCGCTGTAGAGCTCCCGGTACATGGCCTGGGACTTGCGCAGCTCTTCCTCCATGCGTTTGCGCCCGGTGATATCCCGAACAACCGCCAGAACCCTGTCCACACCGCCGATGCTCGCGTGCTTGAGGTTTACCTCCACCCAGAAGAGGCGCCCGCTCTTGTCCCTCGCGCGCCACTCGAACAGCTGGGGCGCTCCCTCCGCGGCTCTCCTCACCCACCATACCGCCTCCGCCTGCGTGTAGGGAAAGACTCCCGAGCTGTAGTCCTCCACATCCAACGCGATCGCCTCGTCGCGCGAGTACCCAAACATCTCGAGCATCTTCTCGTTCACGTCAAGGATGGCGCCCGTCTGCATGTCGTGCACGAAGATGGCGTCGTTGGCGGCGTTGAAGATCTCCCGGTAGGTGAGCTCCGAGGCCTTGAGCGCCTCCTCCGCGCGCCTGCTCTCCCGCCGCGCCTCGGCCTCACGCAGCTCGCGCTCCACGGAGGGAAGGAGGCGGGCGATGTTGTCCTTCTTGACGTAGTCGTGGGCGCCGGCCTTCATCGTCTCCACCGCGGTCTCCTCCCCCGTGCTGCCGGAGAGGACGATGAAGGGTATGTCACGCCCGCTCTCCCCGAGAACGCCCAACGCCCGCGGGGCGTCGAACATCGGCATGGCGTAATCACTGATCACCAGGTCCCAGGGTTCCTCCTCCAGGGCGGCGCGCATGTCCTCGGGAGTCTCCACGCGCTTATGGGAAGGGTCGTAGCCGCCGCGTCTCAGCTCCCGCAGCACCAGGAGGGTGTCGTCCTCGGAATCCTCAACGATGAGGACCCGCAGTTTCTTTCCCATGGCCGTGCCTCTTACCTCGGTGGGCAGAAAGCCGCCGCACCCGCTGTGCGGCATCACGCCGGGACCGCCTGGTTGGATCCTTGGCCTTCCCGGCTGCACCGCACCGCAATGATATATCCTACCCCCATTATATCCCCCAGCCAAGCCAACTTACGCTGTCCGGCGAGTATGTAGGTCTGTCTCCTCCATACAACAATGATCTCGGCGGGAACGAGGTTGATGACGGGGGCACGAGCTCCCAACATCTTCGCCGGGCCGATCATGAAGATCCCTCGCAGCCGTTCCATGATGCGTCTTTTGGACGGCTCGGCCGGCATGCCGTGGCGCACTGAAAATCCTCAGCTCGGGACGAGCATCCTCTCCACGGCCAGCAGGGCTCTCTCCCTGGTGCCATCGGGGACTTTCACCTCGGGGGTTAGCGTCTCCAGGGAGCGCAACACCTTGGACAGGGTGATGAGCTTCATGTTCGGGCACAGCGGTTCGTGAGAGGGGGGGTGGAAGCGCTTGTGCGGCACGGCCTTGGATAGCGGGTGGATCATGCCCGCCTCGGTGGCGAGTATGAACTCGCCCGCGCCCGACTCCCTGGCCGCCTCCACCATGCCGGACGTACTCCGAATGTGATGGGCCAGCTCGAGCACCTCCCCGGTGCACTCGGGGTGGGCGATGACCTCGGCGCCGGGATGCTCCTCCAGGGCCTTCAGGATATGTCCCGCCTTGATGCCCTGGTGCACGTGGCAGTAGCCGTTCCAGGGGAACACTATCTTGCCGGGAACCCGCGCCGCCACGTACCTGGCGAGGTTGCGGTCGGGCACGAAGATGATCTCCTCCGCGTCTATCCCCCTCACCACCTCGACGGCGTTGGACGAGGTGCAGCAGTAATCGCTCACCGCCTTCACGGCCGCGGTCGTGTTCACGTAGGAGACCACCACCGCCCCGGGGAGCTGGCCTTTCATGCTCAGCACGTCGCGGGCGCCGGCCATCTCCGCCATGGGGCATCCCGCATGCAGGTCCGGGAGCAGCACCACCTTCTCCGGGCACAGTATGGAGGCCGTCTCGGCCATGAAATGCACCCCGCAGAAGACTATTACCTCCGCGTCCGCCGCGGCCGCCTGCCGCGCCAGGCCCAGGGAGTCGCCGACGTAATCGCCGATGTCCTGCACATCCGGGCGCTGGTAGTTGTGGGCCAGGATGACGGCGTTCCTCTTCCTCTTCTCCTCCCGGATGCGTTCGGCCAGGACCTCCTGCGGGAGGAGGATCTCTTCGCACTGATCCGATGTTCTCATGCTCGCGCGCCCTTCATCCTTCCATCCTCGACCTGTAATCGTCTATCGCTTTTCTCAAAGCCTCCGCTCCCAGGTTGGAGCAGTGCATCTTTATCTCCGGCAGGCCGCCCAGCTCCCGCGCGACCTCGTCCCTGGTTATCTCCAGGGCCTCGTCGACGGTCTTCCCCCTGGCCATCCCGCTGACCATGCTGGAGACGGCTATGGCCGCCCCGCAGCCGAAGGTCTTGAACTTGACGTCGCGCAGGCGCCCCTCGCCGTCGACCTTGATATAGAAGGTCATCATGTCGCCGCACACGGGATTGCCGACCTCGCCTACGCCGTCGGCGTCCTCGATCTCGCCCACGTTGCGCGGGTTGGTGAAGTGCTCCATCACCGTGTCGCTGTATATCGCCATGCCTTCATCCCTTTCCCAACGTAGTCAATGTCCATACTCAGCGCGCCGCCGCTTTTTCGCGCCGCAGGCCCCTCGCTATGTCCACCAGGTCGGCCAGGGTCCTGCCCGCGAGCGTCCCCCGGATCACGTCCGTGAGCTCCTTCCAGATGACGAAGGTGGCGCACGCGCCGGCCCTGTCGCAGTACCCGGGGTCCTCGGTGCAGTCAACCATGGTGACGTCGCCGATACACGCCTCCACGATCTCCAGCAGGGTTATCTCCGCTGGGTCGCGCGTCAGCATGTACCCGCCCCTGGCGCCGCGCGCGCTCCGCACCAGGTGGGCATGGCGCAGGGGGATCAACACCTGTTCCAGGTACCTCTCGGGGAGGTCCTGCCTGGCGGCGATGTCCCGCATGAGGACGGGTACGTTTTCCCCGTAGTTGAGGGCCAGGTCGAGCATGGCGCGCATCCCGTACCTCGCTTTCGTTGGCAGACGCATGGGGTTCCTCCTCCCCTATCGCTACGCTTTTCTTCGCGCTTGCGCGCTCACCGGCGCGACGTCCCTTATCCTGCGTACTATGCCCGGGAGGATGCCGATCACGTAGTCGATCTCCTCCCCGGTATTGTTGCGCCCGAGAGAGAAGCGCAGGCTGCACTGGGCGAGGCGCGGAGGTATTCCCATGGCCAGGAGCACGTGCGAGGGCTCGACCGCGCCGGAGGTGCAGGCGGAACCCGTGGACACCGCCACGCCCATCATGTCCAGGCCCAGCAGCAGGGCCTCTCCCTCCGCGCCCTCGAAGCTCAGGTTGAGGATGTTGGGCAGCGTCTCCCCGCTGCCGCCGTTACGGCGCACTCCCTCTATGCGTTCCGCGATGCCCGCGGCGAGCCTGTCCCTGAGTTCCCCCAGGCGGGAACGCGTCTCATCCATCTCCCGCGTCGCCAGCTCGAGCGCCGTGCTCATCCCCACGATGCCGGGGACGTTCATGGTGCCCGGGCGCAGGCCCCCCTCGTGGTGCCCTCCCTGCATGAGCGGGACCACCTCGGTCCCCTTCCTCACGTACAGCGCTCCCACTCCCTTGGGGCCGTAGAACTTGTGCCCCGAAAAGGAGAGCAGGTGCGCCCCGAGGCCGCGCGCATCCAGGGGCATCTTGCCCGCGGCCTGCACCACGTCGGAATGCACGGTGATGCCGCGCTCCCCGGCGATGCGGCAGATCTCTCCCACCGGCTGCAGGGTCCCGGTCTCGTTGTTGACGAGCATGACGGTCACGAGGATGGTGTCCTCGCGTATCGCCTCCCGCAATCCGTCCAGGTCGATGACCCCTTCGCCGTCGACGGGAAGGATGGTGACCGAGAATCCCTCGCGCTCCAGGGCCTGGCAGCAGTGAAGGACGGCGTGGTGCTCGGTGGCGCAGGTTATGATGTGGTTCCCCCTGGCGCGGGAGGCCGTCGCCGCGCCGCGGATGGCGAGGTTGTCGCTCTCCGTCCCCCCGCTGGTGAAGACGATCTCCTCCGCATCCGCGCCGATGCAGGAGGCGAACGTCTCCCTCGCGTCCTCCAGGGCCTTCCCGGCCGCCTGCCCGAAGGCATGGACGCTGGACGAGTTGCCGAAAACGTCCCGGTAGGCCTTCACCATCGCCTCCTGCGCCTCCTCCCTTATGGGAGTGGTCGCGGCGTTGTCCAGGTATATCTCCCTCATCTTTTTCACCTTCTCATGGTCTCGTTAATCCTTGCCGGTAAAAGGACGGTCTTTCTATCGAAGCCTCGAGTGCTTCACCCCGGATGTATGTTGCGGCGGAATTGCCCGGGCATATCTCCCTCATCTCTTCCGCCCTTTCATCTCGCTTCTGCTTCTCCCGGGAACGATGCTCTTCACTGGGCTGCCGCTCTTGCCTGTCTGCAGTGGCGTCCTCTCGACAACTACTTAGTACCCCGCTTCCACCAGAACCTGGTCGAAGAGCCAGGTCGAGAGATAGCGCTCGCCGCAGGAGGGGATGACCACCACCATAAGCTTGCCCTCGTTCTCGTCCCGCTTCGCCACCTCCAGCGCCGCCCAAACCGCGGCTCCAGAGGATATGCCGACCAGGATGCCCTCCTCCCTGGCCAACCTTCTCGCGGCTTCTCCCGCGTCCTCGTCGGAGACGGTGACGACCTCGTCGATGAGGTCCGTCTTGAGTATGTCCGGGACGAAGCCGGCCCCGATCCCCTGTATCTTATGCGGCCCCGCCGCGCCCCCGGAGAGGACCGGGGAGCCCGCCGGCTCCACCGCCACCACGTAGAAGGAAGGCTTCCTCTCCTTGATGACCTCCGCCACCCCGGTGATGGTGCCCCCGGTGCCGACGCCGCTGACCAGGATGTCGACCTTGCCCTCCGTGTCATCCCATATCTCCTTCGCCGTGGTTTCCCGGTGCACGGCGGGATTGGCGGGGTTATTGAACTGCTGCGGCATGAATCCATTTGGCGTGCTTGCGAGTATCTCCTCGGCCCTTTTTATCGCGCCCCGCATGCCCTCCGCGCCCGGGGTGAGGACCAATTCGGCCCCCAGCACGGCCAGGAGCTTGCGGCGCTCCACGCTCATGGTCTCCGGCATGGCCAGGATGAGGCGGTACCCCCTGGCCGCGCATACGAAGGCCAGGGCGATGCCGGTGTTGCCGCTGGTGGGCTCGACGATGACGCTGCCCTCCCCGATCAGCCCCTTCGCCTCGGCGTCGCCGATCATGGCCACGCCGATGCGGTCCTTCACGCTGGAGAGGGGGTTGAAGAACTCGAGCTTGGCGTATATCTCCGCTTTCGCTCCCGCGGCCATCCTGTTCAGCCTCACCAGGGGGGTATTGCCTACGGTTTTCGTGATATCCTCGTACAGCCTCAATGCATACACCTCTTTCTCTGTTCCGCGCCGTACGGCCCGACCGGGTCCACGAAGCCCGGAGATCTTTCGCAGTCGCATTCCCTATTAAGTCTATCAATTAAGTAGTATTTATACTATACCCGGCCATATAGGTCAACGGCATCCGGGCAACAAGGCAGGGAGAGGAAGCCCCCCCGCCTCCTCGTTGTACCCGGACCTGAACAGCTCTTCGCGCAGGGCGAACACCCGCTCCTTGCCCGGGGGCCGGATCTCCTTGAAATACTTCCTGGCGATCTTTTCCACTACGGCGGACCTTACCCCGTAATGTCTCACTTCTTCCTTGAAGAATCTACGAGGGCCGTTCCTCGTCTTCTCGTCGGCGTTGCTTACGAGTTCGTCCCTTATGTCCCTCACTACCTGATCCATCGGGCATGCCTCCAGGCGGTGATCCGGCCCTCATCATAACATCCCCGTCCGCCTGGCCCGCAGCGTCGGGAGCCCCTGGCGAGGCCCAACGGTTTTCGAGCCTGACGTACTCTTGGAAGATCTTGTTTTACGGCACAAGATCATTTCCCATCTTATTGGTTGGTGGTTTCTATCGGGCGTTCTCTGGTCTCTTCGGCAGCGAATTTATCCTAGCTTCTCCAATTGAGCCTTCAGGTCTTTGATGTCCTCGCTGGCCACCCTCCAGGTGAGTTTGAGATCCACGCCAAAGTATTCGTGGACGATTATATCCCGCATCCCCGCCATCTCTTTCCAGGGTATATCGGGATGCTTTTCCTTGAAGTCCTGCGGGAGGTTCTTCGTGGCTTCACCGATTATCTCGATCCTTCGAATAACCGCGTCCTGAAGTTGGGTCGATGCCATGAAATCCTCAACCGTCTTGCCGTGAAGGTAGCCCTCGACGAGTTCGATGCACTCCAGAATATGATCTATGAATACCTGCGGATCCTTCTTCACAGAATGACCTTCTGCTCGCTCAATATCCGCTCCTTAAGAAGTGGGTGCAGAGATTCATAGGTGAGCACATCCACGCCTCTTCCCAGGATCTCCTCCAGCTCTATCTTCAGACCCGCCAGGTCAAGCAAGCTCTTCTCGCCGCTCAATTCTACGAGGATATCAACATCGCTCTTTTCATCGCTTTCATCTCTCGCGATTGAGCCGAAAATCGAGGCCTTGACCACATCGTGCCTATCGAGTACAGGCAAGATCTTCTTTTTTATTTCATCAACGTTCATTCTCTTATCCATCTAAACCTACCCAACCAATATTCATATTCTCCTTGATTATTGCAACAATCCCCAACTACAACAAGGATTTGCGCAACCGTTTTCTGCAGAATTCCGGATGCCTGAGACCGGTCACCAGAACGCTTGTTCAAACATGGTCTGGCGGAGAGGGTGGTATTCGAACCCACGAGACCCCTGGCGAGGCCCAACGGTTTTCGAGCCTGACGTACTTCCATCAGCTCGGGTGGTTTAATATCGGGATCAGTCTCCAATGAGATCGGGTCGATTTGCTTCAAACCATCTCAGTACTTCGTCCCTGAAGAATCCCGCCTCACGAAGGAGTTCATCAACATCATCCACGGAGATGATATGTGCACGATCGTAATCCACACCGTGACGTTTCGCTCTGCAGTTGTTGAAATAATCCGCAAGCTCTTGCGCATCTGAGCCCATGATATCCGGCAGGACGCTTATGGTGATCCAATGATGGCCTTTTCCGGCAGCACGGCAACCGGATGCATAGAGGACGGCTGTCGCGAGCTGGAGAACGGCGTTGTATGCCGTAGCGAACCTCCTGTCGGGAGATATCGCCTTGACCGAAGCGTCCTGCAGATCCCTATCCACAACCTCTAGAAGGCTCGCGATCTCACGCCGTGATGTATTATGCGGTCTTAGGTCTTTTCTATCGAGCCAATCCTGCAAGACCATCTTCGTCTCCGACCAGCCATATCTTCGGGCTCTTGATCACCGATCTGATAAAGGCGTTTCCTTCCTTGATCCTCTTCTTGAACTCAGTGGTGGAATAGGCAGTCGGATTTAACTCTCTCCCCAGCTCGCGGCTTAACGGGCCGAGGATCTTACTTATTTCCTTGAGACTTACTTTTCCTATCACCATGATATCGACATCGCTGCCCGGCCGGTCTTCCCCCGCGGCAACTGAGCCGTAGATAAAGGCGAGGGTGATCTCCGGGAGGAGGGGTGAAAAGGCTTCCGAGAGCTTGTCTCCCAAGGCTACGGTCTTCATGAAAAACCTCTTGAGGTCCAGGAAGGCCGGATTTCTATCTTGCGCGCTGTAGTACACACGATTTCCCCGCCGCTCCTTGCGAACAAGGCCAGATCTTTCGAGCCGGTCCAGTTCCCTTTGCACCAGGTACAGGGAATCGCCGCTGAGGCGAGACAGTTCCCGCTGGTAGAATTCCTCCCCGGTGTGCAGGAAGAATATCTTCAGAAGGTCGATCATGACGGAAGAGGCGAAGAGTTCTCCCGCTCCCATACGACCAATATTTTTGGTCGTATGACCAACATTCTTGGTCATTTAATCTCCCGTTTCTCGACTCATGCCCTCGGTATTTATCAACAGTTTACTGTATCTACTACTCATTATCAGCTAACGCGGTGGCATTTTTTCCATGCGGACTCGCTACAAGCAATAGATTTTCCGTAAGGCAATCCCCTCCAATGCGCTGGTTTCTGCGGATTTCTGGTCCCGTAGGCGCGTTTACAAAACCCCAGCTCAAACATAGTCTGGCGGAGAGGGTGGGATTTGAACCCACGAGACCCCTCGCGAGGCCCAACGGTTTTCGAGACCGCCGCATTCGTCCACTCTGCCACCTCTCCGCCCATCCATTATAGCGGGGTGTGAGCAGCGGTTGAACCAGCCTTCTCGCCACGTGAGGGGGGTTATCGCCGGTATGCCGCGACCAAACACGACCTCGGTTGTTTCGTACACGCCACGCGAGGGGGGTTATCGCCGGTATGCCGCGACCAAGCGACCTCGGTCGCGTACCGCGCCACGGTGCAACGCGGGCCGCTTCACGGGAAGGCGTATCGCGGGGGATTCTGCTTGACGAAAAACATGCGAAGTCCTCCTGCGTCACCTCAAGGATCGACGGAGATGAAGATAACGGGAGGCCCGTCCGGCTTGGCCGCATCCTGAGGCATGATGTTCATTAGACATCCAGCGAAGCGAACTCAACGTGTATCTCGCGATCGGTATTACCGGGCCGTGGACTGGGACCGGCGCGCTTCAAGCGGGGCGTTCAAGGCAAGTGCGTGTCCGGAGGGTTCACTCGTACGGCTTATTCCCGTTGCGCCTGGCCTCGAAGAACTCCCGCAGTATCTCCTGGCACTCCTCCTCCAGGATGCCGTCCATGACCTCGATGCGGTGATGGGTGGTCTCGTCGTGGACGAGGTTGTACCTGCTGCCCGCGGCTCCAAGGTTGAGGTCCCGGGCTCCGAAGACCAGCCTGCCCACCCGCGCCTGCACCAGGGCGCCGGCGCACATGGGGCAGGGCTCCAGGGTGACGTAGAGGGTGGACCCCTCCAGCCTCCAGCCGCCGAGGCGGGCGGCGCCATCCTCCAGGGCGAGGACCTCGGCATGGTGCATGGGATTGCCCGTGGCCTCCCTGCGGTTATGGGTACAGGCGAGGACTTTCCCGTCCTTCACCAGCACCGCGCCCACCGGGATCTCTCCTTCCTCGGCCGCGGCGCGGGCCTCCTCCAGGGCCACGAGCATGTATTCCTTGTCCTTCAAACCACATCGTCCTCCCGCGTCTTTTTAACCGTGCTTCCTGTTTCTTTCATCGTAATAATCCTCGAGAAGCGTTAGAACATCCTCGCGGGAAAGTTCGTTTCCGAAATAATCCCTGAGGCGGCCGCCCCGACCCCAGAGGGGTTGTTCGTCGAACCATGCCCGCGGCGGCACGTCACACTCCCGGCCCAGGCCCTCGCCCTCGTTCAGCTCGCGGTAGAGCTCCCAGCCGGCGGCGGCCTTGTCCATCATCTCTCCAACCTCCAGTTCTATGCCGGTCACGGCTGCATAGAGGTCGCGAACGAACTCCGCGTGATAGAAGCGGTTGATCTGGTAGCGGTTGCACAGGCCGAGGGAGCTGAAGAGGCTGAACCAGTCCTCGGAGTAGCGGGTGAGCCTTCCCACATTCATGCCCCGGGGAGGCGAAAAGATGCGTTCGAGGGCTTCCTCCCCCACCCCCATGCGCGCAGTGAGACGGCGCAGCCTGCCCTCCGGCAGGTCCGGCACGTAGGTGGCCGAGCCCGCGCTGGCGGAGGTGGGCCCGCGCGGGGAGACGATCTGCTCGAACTCCATGGTGCCCAGGCGGCTTGCGCGGGGATCGTAGAGGCAGTCCTGGTCTCTCACCAGCATGGTATAGCGGCGCTTGTCCTCGCCGAAGAGCCCGAACGCCCCGCGCCACCCCTGGGCGAAGGCCTCTCCTATATCGCCCCTGCGTTCCGCCACCCGCTGCGCCAGCTCGCGCAGCATGTCCGCCCCCCTGGCCAGGGGGATCCCCTCCGCGTCCGCTTCCGATATAAACCCATGCTCGTGCAGCTCGAGGAGGAAGGCCGCCTGCCAGCTCAAGGTCATGAAATCCAGGCCCAGGTCGTCCAGGAGAGCCAGGGTGGAGGCCGCCTCCTCCGCGTCGCGCATCATCATCGCGCTGCCGATGATGGCCGCGTTGAGGAAGGAGGTGGAATAGACGCTCTCCCCCGTGGAGGGCAGGTACAGTTCATCCTTGTCCGCGAGGAAGCAGGAGGGGCACGCCACCCTGCACTTCTTGAGCTTGAGGTAGGCCTGGGGGCCGAACCTCTCCGTCAGTTCCCGCAGGTCCTCGCCGGTGGAGCCGTGGGGGAGGAGCTGGCTCGCGTACATGGGCCAGGCGCCGATCATCCCCAGGGCCGCGGCCGCCTCGCGCATGTCGAAGTTCTCGAGACGCTCGTAAAGCCCGGCGAGAAGTTTCTGCAGGCGCGCGGGGTCCGCCACCGGCACGCCGCCGCTCCCCTTCACCACCACCGCCTTGAGGTTCTTCGCGCCCAGCACCGCCGCCAGGCCGCCCCTCCCCAGGGTGGCGCAGGCATCGATCATGGCCAGGGAGAGGTGGACCCCATTCTCCCCCGCGGGGCCGATGGCCAGGACGGAAGCGCCGGGATACGTATCCCACAGGCTGCGGGTGGTCTCCAGGATCCCCTTGCCCCAGAGCGATGCTGCGGGGATAAACTCCACCCTGCCGCTGCCTAAATATATGCAGGTGGGTTCGGGCGCCCTCCCCAGGAGCACCAGGTGGTCCAGCCCGCACCACTTCATCTGGGCCCCCAGCCCCATGCTCCCGCTCGCGGAGGCCACCGCCCCGGTGAGGGGCAGGCGCGCGTTGGCCATGACCCGGGACGCCCCCGGCACCATCGTTCCCACAAAGGGCCCCGCGCCGAGGACGACCGGGTTCCCGGCCGCGAGCGGATCCGTCCCTGGACTGGAATATTCCCGGAAGAGGCGGTTGTTGGCGCCGAAGCCCCCGAGGAAATCTAGCGCGCAACTATCGGGGTAGTTCCCACACGAAACCTCTCCGCTCGTAAGGTCCACGGCCATGAGCCGGCCCGCGTATCCTCCCTCCATGTCAATTCACCTTCTCCATGGCCCCGTAGGGGCAGTACCTGGCGCACCTGGCGCATTCGTCGCACTGGGGAGTGAACTCCGCCCGCAGCCGCAACCCCTCCGCGTGGAGGATGACGCGGGAAGGGCCGGGGCCGCATTCGCCGTCGTGGGACAGCGAACAGACCAGCTGGCACGTGCGGCACCCGGTGCATCTTTCGGCCGAATGTCTCATGGCGGTCCTCTTCCAGGGATGGTTGCACGTACACGTTACGCACCACGAATCCATTCTATACTCAATCCCGGCCGCCGGGCATCCGCGGTGCTCCCTTGGGAGGTCACCCCTTTCTTCTTTATTGAGTGGTTTAACAGGATGATAGGGTGGCCTCTCAACCTTTCTCAACCCGGAAAGCGCCTACTGAAACGATACAGCATCGCTCCCGCGGCGATCCTTTCAATCCTAAAATACGACCGTTCGTCAGGATCTTATCAAGTGGAGCGAGCGATTCTCCGATATAGGTGCTGGTGCAAGTAACCCTGGGGTAATGGGATATCGAGGAGGCTGAATATGAGCACGAAAAGCGGGAAAGAGATGCGGCGGCTTATGCTGGCCGTATCCCTGTCGGTCCTGGCGCTGGTCCTGGCCATCATCACATATTTCATGGTGGACATCATCGTCACCACCAACAAAAACATCGAGAAGAACAAGGCGCTGGTGGTGGAGCAGTCCGTGCTCTCCCTCGTCCAGATCGGCGAGAAGATTACCGAACTGGCCGAGAGCCCGGCTGTGATAAATCTCTTCAACCAGGAAGACGTCAACAAGATAATCAGCGGCGACATGCAGGCCTTCTACGATCTGATAAACCGCTTCGCCATCCTCTTCTATCCCATCGAATACGTGGGGATGGTCCAGGACGGGGAGGTCGTCTCCCACGCGACCGCAAAGGGCGTAGATGTCGTGCCGCAGGAGATGCCCACCGAGCCCCCCACGGGAGATTACGAGATCCTCGATTCCCTGGGAGGAGCGGAAGGGGTCTACGTCTCGGTCTTCTATCTCGTGGATCTGAAGTACCCCGGACTGGAGCCCTTCTACGTCAACATGATCGTGGACCGCACCGACGAGACGGCCGAGGCCACGGCGTATTTCGAGGAACAGAGGAACGATATGATACTGAGGCTCTCCATCGCCTCGGTCATCGCCGTGATCCTCTCCCTGCTGCTGACCA
>CAZQFX010000068.1:8353-14351 GCA_964592775.1 uncultured Actinomycetota bacterium | reverse complement strand
TGTCCATGATGCGCTGGCTCTTCCCCACCCGCCAGCCGGTGCGGCACATGCTGGAGTATCTCAAGGAGGCCTTGGGCGAGGAGCCTTACTATCCCGCGCCGAAGCGCACCCTGCGCATGCTCGGAAACGTGGCGGTGAAGGCCTTCCCGCAACTGCTCTCGCGCAGTACCTACCGCATCGAGATATAGGAGCGAGAAGAGCGAGAGCATTAAGAGGAAGGCTCACGGCACGGAGGAGGTGGAGGCGGCGCTCGCCTCTCCCGGGAGGTACAAGAAGGCCGCGGATAACCTGGAGGCAAAGGAGGTCACCATAGGGGAAGGCGAGGCCTGCGTGCGCTACGTGCTGGCGAGGAACCCCGAGCGGGCAAGAAGGGACAAGAAAGAACGTGAGGCCATCATAAGTTCTCTGCAAGAGGAGCTCTCCCGCTTTAAGGAGCAGGAGGGCAAGGTCTATCTTAAGGCGGCCTGCGCCCTCATCGCCCACCGGGCCTACGGGCGCTACCTCGAGGTCGGCAAGAGCGGAGGCCCCATCCTGGACAGGAAAAGGATAGCCGAAGAGGAATGAAGCCTCTCTAGGCCTGACTACTTTTTTCCAAGGGATTATCAATAGGCAATCCAATCAACAGTGCTAGCAGGATTCTTGCTAAAGGCAGCGCCACTCATTTCAAGGCTCTTGTGTTCTCTTCTATGTCGCAGAATAGCTGAATCAATTCCGAGCCTGCAAAGCAACTTATAGAAATCACAAATCCGAGTATCAGTGATACGAGAAGAGAAGCCCTTGCCGCCGAAAAGTGGACATCTGATCCTGGCGATAAGACGACAACTTGATCCGCCGCCGGGATGCCGCACGGGGGGTCCCCCCGCCGGTGAGATCTCAACGCCCCTCCCCCGCCAGCATTGTCCCAAATGTTTAACATTAGTTAAACATATGCTATGATAAGCGTGGAGCGGGAAGACGAGAGGAGGAGAGGAGGAGAGAGACATGCCTTACCCCGTCCACCGAGAGGACGATTTCGTGGGAAGGAGGGACTTTCGGGAGAGGCTTCCGGAGATAATGGAAGCCGCCCGCAGGAAAAAGTCCCTCGTATTCATCACCGATAGGGGAAAGCCGGACGCCGTCTTGATGCCGGTCGAGGAATACGAGGCTTTCGTGGAGCTTCTGGAGGACTTGCGGGACCCGGAGCTCATCTCCATGGTGAAGAAATCGCGCCGGGAGATCGAGAAGGGCGAGGTCATGGAGCTCGAGGAGCTTAAGGACTACCTTGGCCTCTAAAAAATACCGGGCGATCATCCCCAAGAACGTGGCTCGGTATCTGAAAAAGCTACCCCGCGATGATATGGTGAGGCTCTTCCGTGCTATGGAGTCCCTGGCATCCGATCCCCGGCCCCCCGGTTGCGCGAAACTCAAGACAAAGGATCTCGGCGAGTACCGGGTGCGGGTGGGTCCCTGGCGGATACTCTACGACGTCTACGATGAGGAGCTGGCCGTCGCTATAATCGCCGTGAAGCGCAGATGGGAAGATACCTACAAGAAATAGGGCCAGGCCGACCCCTTTGCACGCTCGAGATCGGGCCCCAGAAGGGCTCTCAGGGCGCCGTTTTCAGCCCTTTCAGCGAAAGTTGCCACAGGCCCGGATCCAGGCGACTTTTCAGCCTGGGTTGCCTCTCCTCTACCGCCGCCTACAAAAGATGGGAGCCTGGCGGCTCCCTTGCCTTCCCTGGAGGGGCAAAAGCTTGGGTGGGGCTTTAGACCGCTCGGGGGCAGACATGTATATTATAGCGCCTCCCCCGCCGCGATGTCGCGCACCTCCCCTGTACGAAAAACACCGGCGCCGGAGGCCTGCGGAACCCCCCTTCTCGGGATCGGGAGATAAGAGGGATGCATGCCGGAAGCCGCTAAGAAAAGGGCCTACAGATCACTTTTCCCACCCCCAACAGCCCTTAGCGGGGTGATTTCCGAACTCATGTCTTGCCCTTTCTCAGCAGCGATTCCTCGCTCAAGCCCAGGGCCTGCACATACTGCTGCTGCTCTTTGGAGAGCGGGGCGGTGAAATACTATTCATAATCGCCGATCCTGGCCACAAGCACCCCCTTGAACTTGGCGGTTCACCCCCCCTGTTCCTCGCCCTCCTGGGCCTGAACGTGACGCTTACGAAGAGATTGTCCCCGATGGCCTCGAGGTTGGCCGGGGTGACGAAGGCCGAGTCCGCAATATAGACGAACGCCCCGGGTGAAAGCCCGTGTGAGGCCATGTGCCTGGAGAGCTCGGTGAGAACACGGTTGTTGATCTTCTTGTCCGATGCGTTCCCGCTCTCACATCCCCCGACGATGGGGATGTTGCGGTGCACACAGAGCATCTTTTCAGAGGAACTGCTTGAGGTCGGGACGGCGGTCCTTTGAGTGGCCGTAGGTGACGCGCAGGCTCTCGGGATCACCTGTCTCCTCACATCCCGGGTAGTCACCCCACACTGAGACCGAGGTGGTGTCGAAGTGCACGTGAGAGCCGTCCACGTCGAGAGGGAAGGCCGAGGCCTCCCGCGCGCCGGCCGCGCGTGGTGCTCTTCGGCGAGAGCCTCGGCGCCTGGACCAGCGAGGCGGCCTTCGACGACGAGGGCACCGAGGGGATGCTGGCGCTGGGCATCGACCGCGGCCTGTGGACAGGCACGCCCTACGCCACCAAGTGGAAGGACCAGATGCTCGGCCCGCCGCGGCCGGACGTGGACAAGTCGCTGGTGGGCGCCTTCCGTGGCCATCCCGTGGAGCCGCCGCTTCTTCCTCGACGCGGACGTGGTGAACGCGAACACGGGACGGGCACTCTACGACATGCTGGTGCGCATCCCCCTGGGGACGGCGCTGGCGGAGGAACTGCTCTTCCGGGGCGCCCTCCTCGGGCTGTTCATGCGCCGCCACCGCGCGGGGACCGCCGTCGCCCTGAGCTCGGCGCTGTTCGGCCTGTGGCACGTATCGCCCACCCTGAGCTCCTTGGCGAGCAACCCCGCCGCCAGCGCTCCCCGGATAAACCATCGGGTTTCCTCTCATGATTCGGGGCCTTTGGTGACGATATACGACGTAGAGCAAGACCGCCGCCAGCGCGGGCACGGCGGCATCCGTATCACTGAACGCGCAAAGGAGGAGGTAATGAAAGTCGTCAGCCACCGCGGAGGCCGTGGATTCGGCCCGGACAACACCCTCGGCGCCATGGAGGAGGCGTTCCGCGCCGGGGTATCAGCTATCGAGACCGACGTGCGGGCCACCGCGGACGGAGAGCTGATAATAAGCCACGACCCCAAGGTCGACGGACACCACATCGCGAGGACGCCTTTCGCCGTCATCAGGAGGGACCGTCCCGACCGCCCGCTGCTGCGCGAGATACTGGACAGCCTGGCGGGAAAGGTCTCCTTCAATATCGAGATAAAGATCGCTCCGCCCGAGGCGGTGGGCGAGATACTGTCGTCCTACGGGATACTCGAGGACACCCTGGTCACCTCCTTCCGCAAGGACATGGTCGAGGGGCTCAAGCGCGCTTTTCCCGCGGCGCACGTGGGGTCGCTGCGCTGGGCCCTCTTCAACGGGAACCACGTCCTGCGCAGGATGAAGGAAGCGGGAGTGGAGGTGGTGGCTCTCCACTGCCAGGCCATCAACGAGGACAACGTCTTCATCCTGCACGGGTTGGGCCTGGAGGTGCATGCATGGACGGTCAACGAGGAAAAGGAGGCGCGGCGCCTGCACGCGCTGGGGGTCGACTGCCTGATCACCGACCATTACCTGGACATGGTGCGCCTGGTGGAGGAACTGGACGCCGGCGGGTAAGGCCCGCCCTTAACGCCGCCTCCCTCAAGACAAGGGCGGTGCGCGACGGGGACGACTACGTCATCAACGGCGGGAAGTGCTTCATCACCAACGGCGGCATCTCCGACTTCTACACCATCTTCACCACCATCGACGCGGTGCGGATCCACGGCGGCTACGGCTACATGAAGGAGTACCTGGTGGAGAAGTTCTTCCGCGACGCCAAGATCCTGCAGATCGTGGAGGGGACCAACCAGATCCAGCGCCTGGTGCTGTCGGCCCAGCTCATCGCGTAGCCATCGGGCGCGATCGGCGGTCGCGCAAACCATACCTCGAGCCGGGCGTAACCCCAAGGCCTGGTCAGGAGTATTTGAACACTACGCCGGTGCCGCCCGGGGGGTAGGTGAAGTCGACGGCTCCCTCCTCGCGGGAGGCGGAGTAATCCACGGCGCAGGCGCTTATCACCTCGTCGGGGCGCCACTTCTCCCGCAGTCCCGCCTGGCGCGCGGTGTGAGACATCACCCCGTCCGCGCCGATGACCACCGGGGCGCGGCATTCCTCTCCGCCCTCCAGGACCACTCCTCCTATCGTCCCGCCGTCGCGCACCAGGCCCGTGACCAGGGAGGTGAACCTGAGTTCGGCACCTGCCTTCACAGCCTTGTCGGCCAGGAAGTGGTCGAACTCGCGCCGCAGCATGGTCACGGTGAAGAACTCGCGCGCTTCGGGGTAGCCCATGCGCGCAGAAGGGCCGGAGGCGATACAGAACCTCTCCTCCATCTCCGGCGGGGAGGAGAGGAAATGCGCCACGCACTGGGTGCCCCGGCGCATGGAGGGGAGTTCCATGTCACCGATGAAGGGGAAGTCGCGCCAGGCCTTGGAAGAGAGGGCGAAGCCTCCTGCGTTCTTCTCCGCCGGGTAGCGCGCGCGTTCCAGCACGAGCACCTTCATCCCCGCCTCCACGGCGGTGAGCGCAGCGGTGCTCCCGCCCGGGCCCGCGCCGACGACGATGAGGTCGTATCCTTTCAAAATCCGCACCCTCTTATCCGGTCCACCGGCATACCGTCACGAGCCGCCATCTATCCCATCGACGATTGCATGGCAAAGCCTTAACCGGGGGAAGAATAATGGAAGCGGAGCGATGATATCATCAATGATATGGTTTTACCCAGTAAGAAACACCGGACCTGGGAGGTGTGAGATGGACGAACTCGAGAAGGAGAAAGAAGAGGGCCTGGACTGGGAGTACCTGTGGGAAGTGCCCAAGCGCAAGGAAGATGTGGGAAATACCTACCAGACGCCGGGCTTCGGGCTTGCCGCCCAGCTCTTTTCGTGTATCGCTAAAGTGGTCATCGACAGGATGGGAGAGAATGGGGGCGAGGCCCTGCTCAAGGAGGGCATAGAGCTATTCGGCAGGGAACGAGGCATGCATATCGCGGAGAAGGTCAAGTCCATGGGGAAGCCCCTGACCATCAAGAACTGGCTCATCTTCACCGACATCGACTCGGCCAACTTCGGCGCCACGCCGAAGGTAGAGGACGGAGACCTGCTTCTGGACGTGGGAAGCTGCGCTTTCTACGATGCCGCCGCCGAATGGGGCATGGAACGGTACGCTTGCATCTACTGCAAATATGCCGACTATGCCATCCTCGCGGGCTACAACCCGGATATCAAGCTCATCCTGGAGCCGCGCCAATCCGGGGGGCGCGAATGCTCCTTCCGCTACATCATCAAGGAGAGCAACAGATAAGCGCCGTTCCCTCTTGGGGTCAGCCCGGGAACGGGATCGGCGTGGTCGTTCCACCTCGTCCCTCTTGGGGTCAGCCCGGGAACGGGATCGGCGTGGTCGTTCCACCTCGGGGATCAGACCTGCTCTGAAAGCAGAGACCTGAAGGACCTCGGTATCTGGCACCGGGGGTTATAGGCACTCTGGACGCTCAACCACTCTGCGACCATCCCTCTTGGGGTCAGCCCTGGAGTGGGATTTAGCACTGAACCACTGTCATATTTTCCCTTCGGGGTCAGCCCTGGAAGGGGATTCATAACCATCTTCTAATCAAGGGGCCGTTTGTATGAGTGTGAAAGTAACCAGGCTTCGTCAGGAGGTAAATCGCAACTCCTGCTGTAAATCCCGTTCCTGGGCTGACCCCAGGTGGGATGGGCTGACCCCAGGTGGGATTGTATGCTGTAAATCCCGTTCCTGGGCTGACCCC
>CAZQFX010000068.1:0-8253 GCA_964592775.1 uncultured Actinomycetota bacterium | reverse complement strand
TGGGCTGACCCCAGGTGGGATTGTATGCTGTAAATCCCGTTCCTGGGCTGACCCCAGGTGGGATTGTATGCTGTAAATCCCGTTCCTGGGCTGACCCCAAAGGGGATTTACTTTTTATAGATGTTGGCGTGGCCGAAGCCGGGGGTGCCGAAGCCCATGAAGGGGTCGATGGCGCCGGACATGGTACCGCACATGATGAGCCCGTCGCGGAAGAGGCGGTAGTTGTCCGGCCGGGCCAGGGGGACCGCGGGCACCATGCCGCTCATGCCCGCGCCATAGACGAGCGCTTCCTTGCGTGACATATAGCCCCCCCCTCATCCGGTACCCCTCCTACCGGGACGAAAGAACGGTGTTGCCGCCTCCGTCCCCTGCATTATGACATGCCGGAGGCGGCATCACCACCGGCGCTTGTCCGTGCACGGCCGGCGTCTTCACCCCCGGCCTCTCGCTGTCAGCATCCCGTTGTATCCTGGTACATGTACGGGTGTGGGAGGAAGCATCCGGTAATATGGGAGTTCATGGGAAAAGATATGGCGCAACCCGGTATCAACAGGCTGGCGGAAAGCGTGGGGGATCTCTGCGCGCGGCATGTCGTGGAGGAAAAGCAGCTGCTCGCGCCATCCCGCCGCGTGGGCTTCCAATGGCTGGACGTCGTGACGCGGGCGGGGCAGCCGGTGCTCAACGCGCGCGTCAAGACGCTTGCGGCCCTGGCCCTGGAGTTGGCCGCGCCGGAGATGGAGCGCCGGGGTCTCTCCTTCATCCACGGGGTGCGGGCGGAGTTGCTCGTGGACACTCTGCTGGCCCGCGCGTTGCGGAAGGGCGGTTACCTGTCCCACCCGGACAGGAGCCCCGGGCTGGTGCGCGCGGTGGCCGCCACCCTGCGCGACCTGCGCCTCTCCGGGCTTACGGCGAAGGACCTCTCGCCCCGCCATTTCGAGGTCGCCGCCAAAGGGCGGGAGATCATCTCCCTCCTCTCCTCCTACGAGGAGGAGCTTTCCTCACGCAACCTCGTAGATCTCGCCGGCGTATTGCGCCTGGCCGCGGAGCGGCTCGCAGACGGCGGGTCCCCGCTAACGGCATCAGGCCTGATTGCCGCGCCCGAGGACGGCCTGGAAGATATGACCAATTTGGAAAGGGCGCTCTGGACCGCGGTGCCCGAGGGCAGTCGCGTGATGCTTGCGGCGGACCTACCGGGTGGAGGCGGCGCCGGCGAGGGCAGCGCCTGCGGAGGAAGCTCCGGCGAGGGTAGCGCCGGTGGAGGCAGCGCCTGCGGAGGAAGCTCCGGCGGAAGTGGCGTCAGCGTGGGGAGCGCGCGCGCAACCGGTGACTCCGCCCTCCTGGCATGGATCTCGCACCCCGCGGACGCCCCCCTCCCCCCGGGCGACGGCAGCGTCGATATCTTCCGCGCCGTGGGCGAGGTCAACGAGATACGCGAGGTGCTGCGCCGCTGCGTCGAGGCGGGCATCCCCTTCGACGAGGTAGAGGTCCTGTACACCGATGCCTGCACCTATATACCCCTGCTCTACGAGGCCTGCTCCCTCCTCGCCCCCGAGCCGGGTGGGGCACCCCCGGTCACGTTCCTGGAGGGCATACCCGTCCGCTACTCCCGGCCGGGGAGAGCCCTCGCGGCCTGGCTCTCCTGGATAGGGGAGGACTACCCCCAGTCCATCCTGGTGCGTATGGTGCAGGACGGCCTCCTGCGCCCGGATACCGCGCCGGATACATGGAACTTCTCGCGCATGGGCGCCGTCCTGCGCGCCCTGCCCATCGGCAGGGGCCGCGGGCACTACCTGCCGGCCATCGGCGCGGAGCTGGAGGCCCTGGAATGGAGAAAGGCCCACCACGTATACGAGGAGAACGGCGAGGAGGACGAGCGGGCCGCGGCATACCCGGAACGGCATATGGCCCTGCTGCGCTCCCTGCGCGATATGGTGGCGGAGCTGTTGAGCGCCATCCCGGCTCCACTCCGGGCAAGGGAAAGGCCGCCGCCTGCGAGTGACGGGTTCCCTGTGGCCGATAAGCAGGGTGCGGAGGGCAGGTTACCCGCGGCCGATAGAGTACCCGCGACCGCATGGCTGCTCGCCGCCGAATCTTTCCTCACCCACCACGCGCGCGGCGTGAACGAGTTAGACGAATACGGCCGCCTGCGCCTCCTCGACGAGATAAGGGATTCGCGCTCGTGCCTCGAGCAGGACGGCATGGGTTCTCTAGACGCGGAGAGGTGGCTGAGCGAGCTGGTCCGCACGGCACGCGTCGAGGGCAAGGGCCCGCGGCCGGGATGCATCTACGCCGCACCCCTGGCGGCGGGCGGCCATTCGGGGCGCCCGCATACCTTCGTCACCGGCCTGGACGACGGACGCTTCCCGGGAGCCGGCCTGCAGGACCCGCTTCTCCTCGACGCCGAGAGAGTGGCCATATCCGCAGACCTGCCCACCGCCGCGAAACGGCTGGCCGCGAGCCTGGAGGACTTCTCCCGCCTGGCGGCACGCCTCAGGGGCAGGGTGACCCTGAGTTACTGCTCCCGCAGCCTCGCGGACGACCGCGACATGTTCCCCAGCCCGGTGCTGCTGGCGGCCTACCGCATCATCACCGGGGACCGCGGGGGCGTGCAGGACGATCTCCTCGCGTGGCTCCCCGAGCCCGCGTCCTTCGCGCCGCAGGATCCCGAGAGCTGCCTCGACATGTCCGAATGGTGGCTCCACCGCCTGTGCGGAGAACGGGAAGTGGAGGACCCGGAGGGGACCGTCACCAGTGCTTTTCCCCACCTGGGCCGGGGAATGGCGGCGCGGCGCGCGCGGGGGAGCGACCTCTTTACCGCCTACGACGGCTGGGTCCCCGAAGCGGGGGCAGACCACGACCCGTCGAAGCCGGACGGCCCGGTGCTCTCGGCGAGCCGCCTCGAGACCCTCGGCCGCTGCCCCATGGAATACTTTTTCGCCTACATCCTGGGCATCGAGCCGCCGGAGGAATATCTCCCCGACCCCTCCCGGTGGCTGGAGCCGACGGAGAAAGGGAGCCTCCTCCATACCGTGTTCCAGAGGTTCCATCAGCACCTCCTGGAGGAGAACCGACGGCCGGTCTTCCCTCGCGACTGGGATATCCTGCGGGAAATCCTCGCAGAGGAGATGAGAGCCTGGGAGCGCCGCAAGCCCCCGCCCAACCGCGAGGTCTACGAGAGAGAGGTGGAGGACCTGCGCCGATCGGCCCGCATCTTCCTGCAGGAGGAGGAGGGGCACTGCGCCGGACGGCGCCCGCTCTACTTCGAGGTGGCCATCGGGATGGAGGCCGCCGGCAAGTGCAACCGCATCGACTCCCCCCAGCCGGTCGAGCTCGCGCTGCCGAACGGGAAGGCCGTCCGCACCCGCGGCTACATCGACCGCATCGACGAGTTGGGGGAGCCCGGCAGCCTGCGCTTCGCGGTGTGCGATTACAAGACCGGTTCCAGTTACGGTTACCATCGCGCCGACCCCTTCCGCCAGGGGCGCCGCATCCAGAACCTCGTCTACCTGGCGCAGGCACGCTCCCGCCTGGCGGAGTGCCACCCCGGCGCCGAGGTCGACTCCTTCCAGTATTTCTTCCCCTCCACGAGGGAACACGGCGAACGCATCGAGTGGAGCGCCGGGGATCTCGCGGAGGGCATGCGCATCCTGGAGAGGCTCTGCGATATGCTCGCCCGGGGCTGCTTCCCCTTCACCGACGACAAGGACGACGTCTCCATAAGCGATTTCCGTCCGGCTTTCGGAGACATCGAAGGCTACGCGGATGTGATGAAGAAGAAGCTGTCCAATCCCGCCAACCGCACGCTGGCCCCCTTCCGGGAGTTGAGGGGATACGCGGAGGAAGAGCATGGGTATGAGTAAGGGCGCGTCCCCCCCGCCTCCGGACCGGGAATGGCCTGACGGCCAGGGGCGTCCTTACGGCAACGAGCGGCCTGCTGTCCACGGGCGGCCTGGCGGCTCGCACCAGCCTCCCGACCGCGGGCAGCGCGATCTCATCGCGCGGGAACTCGACCGCTGCATCCTCGTCGAGGCGGCCGCGGGGACCGGAAAGACGGCGAGCATGGTGGACAGGATGCTCGCCCTCCTGCGCACCGGGAGGTGCGGGAGCATCGGCGCCATGGCCGCCGTCACCTTCACGCGCAAAGCGGCGGCGGAGCTTCGCGGCCGCTTCCAGGTGGCGCTGGAGAGAGCGGTCGGGGAGAGCGGCGGCGAGGAGAAGGAGCGCCTGGAGAGAGCCCTCACCCACGCGGAACAGTGCTTCATCGGCACCATCCATTCCTTCTGCGCCCGCCTGCTGCGGGAAAGACCGGTGGAGGCGGGAGTGGACCTCTCCTTCGAGGAGCTCGACGAGGAGGCCGACAGGCGCCTGCGCTCCGAGGCCTGGGACGCCTTCACCGCCGCCCTGCTCGCGGACGACCCCCACTCCTTCCTGGAACGGCTGGGCCGGCTGGGCCTGAGGCTTTCCGATTTGCGGAGCGCGTTCGAGAGCTTCGCGGACTTCCCGGACGTCGACGAGTGGCCGCGGCCGGTAACGGACGCGCAGCCGGACTTCGAGGGGGCGCGCGTGGAACTCGAGCGTTATCTCTCCCACATGGCCGAGCTCGCTCCCCTCCTGCCTCGCGAGGAGGGAAACGACAAGCTCGTCCCGGAGCTGAGGCGCCTGCCGCGCATCGCCTCGCATTACGACGACCTGCGCCAGCCGGACCAGTTGATGGAATTGCTCGAGTATTTCGACCGGGGCAGCAGGATCGTCCAGAAGGAATGGAAGAAGACGGGTCACTTCGGCGGCGAAGACGCCAAGGCGGAACTCGCGGCCTGGGACCGCTTCAGGGAGGAGGTGGCGAAGCCCGCCCTGCGGGCCTGGCGCGAGCTGCGCTATGCCACGGTGATGGAGCTCATGCTGGCCGCCCGCGAGCAATACGACGGCTTGCGGCGGCAGCGGGGCCGGCTCGATTTCCAGGATCTCCTGATGAAGGCCGCGGCCCTGCTGCGGGAGAACCCCGCCGTGCGGCGGTATTTCCAGGCCCGCTTCACCCACATCCTGGTGGACGAGTTCCAGGACACCGATCCCATCCAGGCCGAGGTCATCCTTCTGCTGGCATCCCGCCATCCCGACCGGACCGACTGGAGGGCGTGCCCGCCCAGGCCCGGCTCCCTTTTCCTTGTGGGAGACCCCAAGCAATCCATCTACCGCTTCCGCCGCGCCGATATCGTCACCTACGGCGAGGCCAAGCGGATCATTCTCGCGGAGGGTGAAGGCCTGTGCGTGAACCTGGCGGCCAACTTCCGCGCCGTCCCGCCCATTGTCGCCTGGGTCAACGGCGTGTTCGAGCCCGGCGAGACGCCGCACGGCGAGGCGGGCGGGGTGATGCTGCGCTTCCCCGCGCGCGAGGGAGAGGAATCCCCCTCCTACGTCTCCCTCCTGGGAGGGAGGGAGGGAGAGGAAGCCGGGCAGTTGTGCGGGATGTACACCCTGTCCGTCCCCGGGGAGCTGACGAGGATCGGCGATGCGGTGGAGTACGAGGCCGGCCTCATCGCCCGCACCATACGCCACGCCCTGGACACCGGGATGACCGTCCCCCGCTCGCGCCGCGAGATGGAGATGGGAAAGAGCGGCGCCGTGGAAGCGTCGGATTTCATGATCGTGACCCGCAATACGCGGTTCCTCAGCGTATACGCGCGCGCCCTGCAGGCGTACGGGATCCCGCACGCGGTCTCGGGCGGATGGGCGCTCAACGAACTTGAGGAACTGGCGCTCCTCCATACCTGCCTGCGGGCGGTGGTGCATCCCGACGATGCGGTGGCGCTGGTGGCGGCGCTGCGCAGCGAGCTCTTCGGCCTGAGCGACGCCGCCCTCTACTCCTACAAGAAGGCGGGCGGCACCTTTTCGTACGGCTCGAGCATCCCGGAAGGCCTGCCGGACGGGGAGGCGGAGGCCATGAGAGACGCCTTCGGCCGCCTCAAGACCTACGCGCTGCTGCTCGCCCGCCTGCCCCATGCCGCCGCCTGCGAGAGGATCGCCGCCGACCTCGGCCTGCCCGCAGCGGCGGCCGCGCGGCCCGGCGGGGACATGCAGGCCGGCAGCCTGGGGAAGGCCCTCGAACTCCTGCGCGGCATCCAACCCGAGACATGGAGCGCGGCCCAGCTCGTCGAACACCTGGCGAAGCTGGTGGAGCGCGAGGAGAGGTATGACGGCATCTCCGCCCTCTCGGGGGCGAAACCCGCGGTGCGGGTCATGAACCTGCACAAGGCCAAGGGCCTGGAGGCCCCCGTGGTGTTCCTGGCCGATCCGTCGGGGGAATCCGAGCACGAGATCACGCGGCATATCGACCGATCCGGAGACAGGGTCCTCGGGTACCTCGCCATCTACGGCGGGGACACGGCGTTCGGCCCGGGCAGGCTCCTGGCCCAGCCACCGGGATGGGATTCGCTGGCGGAAAGGGAACGGGGGTTCGCCGCGGCGGAGGCGTTGCGCCTGCGCTACGTCGCGGCCACCCGGGCGGGAGCGGCCGCCATCGTAACCCAGCGGGGAGTCCGCAACGAGGGCAATCCCTGGCGCTACTTCGAGCCGCACCTGGAACCCGGAAGAGAGCTCCCGGACCCCGGACCCCAGGCGCCCCCCCCGCGCGAGAAGACGGCCGTCTCCCCCCGCGATATGGAGGAAGCCGCTTCCTCCATCTCCTCGCGCCTGGACCGGGCCAGGTCACCTACGTACGATGCCCGCGGCGTCAAGGAATACGCCCTATCTTACGCAAGCCCCGCGGAACCCGCCGAGCCCGCGGCGGCGGCGGAAGAGGGCGTCCCTCCCTCCCCGGTGTCAGGCGAGCACGGCGTCGAATGGGGGGAGGTCATCCACCTGCTGATGGAAGCCGCCGCAGCCGAGCCCTCGGGAGATATCGAGATGCTCGCGGCCGCCGCCCTGGCCGAAGCCGGGCTGGCTTCCTCCCTGGCGCCTGAGGCCGCGGCCCTGGCCCGTTCGGTCCTGGATTCCGAGATATGGAGCCGGGCGCGGAGAAGCCCGTCCCGCCTGGTGGAGGTCCCGTTCCAGGTGATGCACGATGAGGGCGTTCCCGTCCCCACCATCCTGCGCGGGGTGGTCGACCTCGCCTTCCGCGAGGAAGACGGCTGGGTTCTCGTCGATTACAAGACGGACCGCCTGGACGGCAGGAGCGCGGAGAAGGCGGCGCGCGGGTACGCAGGCCAGATGCGCCTGTACCAGGAGGCCTGGGAGCGCTGCACCGGCGAGACGGTCAAGGAGGCCCTGCTCTATTTCACCGCCACCGGCGCCGTGGTCGCGGTTTCCTGAGCGCCTCAGGCCCAGGGGTCGTGCCTGGGATCGGGCTTGAGCCTTCGGGCGGGAGATGCCATGCGGCCGGCAGGCACCGCCATACCGCCGCCGCGGTCGGGAACAGCCGTCCAGGGTGTAAAATAAAGGGGAGGTTCTTTTCCAACCAGCGTGGAGGGCGCAAGGGAAAACAGCCATCAACGCTCCCCGGAGAAAAACCCAAAGAAACGGCTTTGGTTCAGTCGTCAAGGGGGTTGCAATGAAGAGGCTATTCGCTCTCGTAATCACGATGTTTCTTCTCGTTTTGCTCGTTGCGTCAAGCGGCTGCGGAGGGCCGAAGAACGACGACGCCGACAGGGGCGGAGACAAAGGGGGGACAAGCGATGGCGTGACGAAGACCGGCTACGACGCCGGCCTGGCGGACGGCTACGCGCAGGGCTATGGCCGGGGATACGCGGACGGGAAGAAGAGTATCGACAACCCGGTAGTCTCGGTTCCGGCGGGCGCGAACGAAGACTACGCGACGGGTTACGAGGAAGGCTGGCTCGACGGCTACGCGGACGGGCACGAAGAAGCCGTGGCGGAGATCGGCGGCGAAGACAAGGAGATGGCCGAGGTGAAGGCGGCGATGCTCGATTTCGTGAAGCAGAACTCGGCTCCGGGCCTGCAATTCACGATAGAGAAGATAGTCATAAAGGACGGCGAGGCGGCCGGCAGGGCCGTTTGCACGAGCGAGACGCTCGAGAGTCCCTACGTCATCATGGAGAAGGGCCCCGGCGGCTGGTACGGGTTGGAATTCGGAACCGGCATAGAGCCCCCCGCATGGTATCCTTATTGACGGCGGCAAGCTCATGAACGCGCGGCGGAGACCGTACGAGCGTAGTCATAAATAATCCGACGGCCCTTGGTGCACACGATGAAAGATAAGAAGAGACGGAAGGGGCTCCGAAGACCGCGGCTCGAGGAGGA
>CAZQFX010000067.1:0-14378 GCA_964592775.1 uncultured Actinomycetota bacterium | reverse complement strand
TATATCATACACCACCATGCAGGACGTCGTATGCCCATGCGAAGAGCTGTTGTACGGCTCTTGGCTACCCGGAGTAGTCGCTGCAGGTCGTCAGCTGAGGATATTTTCGGAGCCATCTCGCCAATGGTCCGCCTCCACCGGCTTTATGGCCTTGCATGCTATTCGGGATACACGTGAACGTTGCCCGTCTCCATCAGCATCCACTTGCCCTCGTGACGTCCCATCGCGCAGCCGATCTCCCAGCCTCTCACGATCAGCTTGCTCGCTTCCTCGGGCACGGGCACGGGGCCGATCATGCCCACATCCTCGTCATAGGAATCGAGCCATATCCTGCATGGCTCCACCCTTTCCACGGTATAGTGGTCGAATTCCAGGAAGTCCTGGTCCTCGAGGCTGTTCGGGTCAACGGGACAGCGGGAAGCGTAGTCATAGAGTATGGTGGCTACCTTCTCGGCCCTGGGAAGCATGATGTATGCCGTCTGGCCCACCGCGATTCCATCGTCAGCAGTTTCCAGCGATATATATTCCCTCTCGCCCATCCACGCGAAGAGCCGTTGCACGACTTTTGCCGCCCGGCGCAATTGCTGCATGCCGGCGGCCTCCTTTTCGAGCATATAATCGAAGAGGAAGGCCCACGGGCATACAGGCATCATCTCCGCGCCGTAGAGATCGCAGAAGGTGATGGGTCTGACCCCCTTGCGGCCGCAGATCGCTTTGAATCTGGCCTTTTCAGCCCCATAGAGGAACGAGGGGCCGTAGCCGTTCAGGTATGAGCGCATAAGCTCCACCACTTCCGCGTTCTTCCTTGACGTCGCGGGGCTTACGCGGTTTTTCTCGGCGGCCATGAACTCGTCCAGGATCTGTCCCAGGCTCGGGGAATCGAGGCGGGGAAAGTCGACCGTCAAGAACTTGTCCAGCCACGCGTACTTCTTACTCGGTTCGGTGGCGACGGCCTTGTGTTTCTCGGGGTCGCCGACGACGATCGACGGCTCCGCGGTCAACTCATCGTCGGGCACGAAGACGATGCGCACCCCCCAGCCCGCATACACGGTCATCATACGTCCGAACTCGCGCAGGCTGAGTTCGTGGTCGTCTATATAGAAGACGGGCGTATCGAGATCATCGGTGCCTATCTCGCATCTGAGCACTCCGCCGCGCGGCGACCATTGATCGGCCAGGGGGTGGTATGCGATCTGCTCCTCCCCCTCCGGCACCTCCACCGCCGTGTACTCCAAGCCGTCCCGCATCTCCTGCCTCGCCTCTATCATGCGGTTGTGGAGCGCGATGATATCCTCGTCCGCCATCTCCTCGACGCCCGAGCCCATATCTATGCGCACCGACCTTATACGCGGATCGCGATAGTGGACATAGGCGAAGGGCTCGTGCCTCTCCACCCAGGCCTCGTCGAGGCTGGTGACCACGGGGCGCTTGTGTCTCATCCGTATCTCCTTGTTGATGTCGATGATGACCTTTGCAAACAAGATGTTCTCACAATATCCGTTGATCTGCAGAGATCTCCCGTCTATAAGATAGGCCTTTGCGAGAAAGTCCTGAAGCCCCTTTATTTAGCATCGGCAATAGAGGGGGCGGGGCTATCTTTCCTTGCCGATAATGTATTGTATCTTGTCCTTTAGTGGCGGAATGTGGCGGGATATTCTCACGCAGGGTTCGCCGAAGCGTATCGATGTCATCTCCACGATATTCATGAATCAGCCTGGGGGGTGGACAAGTGGTTGCTGATTTCTAATTATAGCATTATAATGTAATTGTAATTACAATATAATGACATTATGAGGTGACTATATGGATATCAATATCTTTAATACCTGGTGGAGAACGGGAGAGGTTCCACGCACACTTGTGGGCAGGAGGAGACGGGTCTTGAAGGAACTCCTCCCATACGTCGATCTCAGGCAGATCCTTATCCTCTATGGCCTGCGCAGGGCCGGGAAGACCACTCTGATGTTCCAGATCATCGAGGAACTGCTGAAGAAGGAAAGGGCCCCGCCGGGCCGGATCCTTTATTTCTCTTTCGACGAGGAAAAGGAGGACCTGGGCGGACTTATCAAAACCTACGAGACGGACGTGCTGGGAGAGAGGCTCTCGGGCGGGAAGGCGGTCTACCTCTTCCTGGATGAGATACAGAAGCTCGGGGATTGGCCCGACAAGGTGAAGATCCTCTATGACATGAACCCCAACGTCAAGATCATTCTTTCGGGGTCCGCGGCCATCAACCTCGCCAGGGGCGGCATGGAGAGCCTGGCGGGAAGGTTTTTCGAATTCCTCATCGAGCCGTTGGATTTCGACGAATATCTCGACTTCAAGGGAATCGGCATAGACCGCAGAAGGGAGAAGGTCTTCGAGAACGAGATCAAGAACGCCCTGAGGGATTTCGCTCTCACGGGAGGTTTTATCGAGGCGTTGGAGCTGGACGAGATCAAGCGGAGGAAGTATTTCCGGGAGGGTCTGCTGGAGCGGGTGATCTACAGGGACTTGCCGGAGAGTTTTCCCATCAGGTCCGCCGACCTGCTGCATCGCTGCATGAGCGTCTTCGCGGCGCATCCCGGGATGATCCTCGACTACCGGAACCTCGGAAACGACCTCGGGTACGACCAGAGGACCGTCTCGGACTATGTCTCCTACCTAGAATACGCGCTGCTCGTCAACAAACTTTATAACCATTCACCTAACCGCCTGACCAGTGAGAAGAAGATGCGAAAGGTCTACCTCTCCAACACCGCCTTCACCTCCGCCCTTTCCGGAAAAGGCGACTACTTCGCGCTAGCGGAGCAATACTTCGCGAATACGCTCAAGGCCAGGTTCTTCTGGAGGTCTCCGCAGAGGGACGAGGTAGACCTGGTTCTCGCCTCGGGGGAGAGGACCATCCCCGTCGAGATCAAGATGAAGGGCGATATCAGGGCGAGAGATGCAAGGCCTCTCTTCAGGTTCATGGCCAGATACGGTCTGGACCGCGGCTACATGGTGTCTTCCGGCCTGGAAACGGTCTTCAAGGATGGAGACAGGGCAGTGGAGATCCTTCCCTGGTGGAGGCACTGGACGATCAGGCGGAAGCTCACGGAGTAAGTCTTATAAGGGTTACGAGGCTCTGCACTCCTCGAGTTTCTCCTCTATCATCGGGGCGACGGCGCGGCGCGCGTCCGCCCGGGCTTCCTCGTCTCCAGTCGACAGGGAAAGCTTCTCGTCGTAATCCGTATTGCGGTGCCGGACATAAGCCCGCACCGCCAGGGCGGCGGCATGGTCGTATGCTTCCCGGGCATCCTCATGCGGAGAGAAATATAGCCACTGCGCGCTGCCTACCGCTCCGTCGCCGCAGGAGATCTCCAGCACCTCCTCAACATCCTTTTCGGGCATCTTCGGAAACAGTCCGTAAATGGAATCGCGCAATCTCTCCGTCACAGAAGACCACCGCGTCTTTCACGCTGACCTCGCGGTCCTAGATATCCCCGCTATCCTTGATCCATACTACCCTGCCGCCCTTTATGCCCAGTTCCATTTCAGTGAACCGCCTTGGTCTGAAAGCGCCATCCTCCGGATATCATACCAGACGATAAGTGAGGTGGGGTTCTGCGAATATCCGGGTTGACTATCTGGACTTGGGCATTGATTTTTCGGCCCAGGCGAAGAACCGCTCGACTCTTTTCACGATGTCTCCAGATTCCCTTGCATTACAACTGCGCGCTTCGTACTCGACCAGACCGTTAAGCCTTATTATCGCCTGCATCTGTTTTGCCGCCTTCGAGGCTTCCTCGGCACTTACGACCTCCTCGAGGTAGCCGGGAGCCTGATTGTGGTCCTGGCCAATAAAATATTCACCGGAGTACCTGATCGTTATGGCATTAGCCATGAGGATAACAGCGTGAACGGCATTTGATACCGCCGCATCCCATAACCCGGCATCATGCGATAGTTCCATGGCCTTGCGATACTGAGTCGCCTTCGCCCTGAATCTGTTTGCGTCCGTCAACGTAGCTTTCGCGGTCCTCTGCCTCTTTACCAAGGATTACTGCTCCTTTCCGAATAGGAGAACTCCTTCCGACAGGATCTCTCTCGCGAGAGGATGATTCCTTTTCTTCATCCGCGAAAACTCTTCAGAGGTATATGCCAGAGTGTTTGTGCCTTTTCGAAAAAGCCTGTATATCTCCCTTTCATTTTCACCGACGATTTCTTCTATCTCTTTCTTTTCAGCGCCTGGTTCCAGGATCAATACAACGTCCACATCGCTTGCTGGATTATCGGAGCCCCTGGCAACGCTGCCGAAAACATAGATGCTGGCTATGCTCTTCCTTACCCCCCTGCATAGCATATCTACAAGTTCGTCAAGCAGACCGGCTTCCTTCTCGAAAATAGGTTTCAGCATATCCCTGTACAGGATGCTATCGTTTGGTATCTCGTATACGGAGCTTCTGCCTACCGTCTTGCGTGAGATAGCCCCGATATCCACCAACGAATCAAGAGCCTTGATGCAAGTCGCATGATGTTGCCCTTGCCGAGAACGCCGGGGTCCGCTCCCGGCCCCAGGAAGGGGCTCACATCGTTCACCGCTTCCTCCCAGGAAGCCGTTTGCAGGTACTCTCGAACGTCGTTGCGTCCCTGCAGGGGCGATGGAGCCGACCTCACCGGCGCGGAAAGATACTCTTTCACGGCGTCTCATACTCCTCTGCCGCCATGCGCGCCATCTCCTCTATCCTTCTCACGGCCTTGCGCAGTTTAGGGCTGCCGGTCTCTTCGGTGAAGCCCCTCAGCACATCCAAGTCAAGCGATTCCAGGTTCTCGAGCCGCAGCTCCTGCAAGTAAGCGGGCCGGTCCGAGCCCGGCTGGAGGTACAGCAAGTCGAGCAGGGCCTTCTCCGGGGCGGCTACCAGGGCCGTCTGCCCGCCGCCGAGGTCCTCCATGCGATACCCGAAGAAGAGCCCCACCTTGACGTGGCGATACTCGAAATCCCCGAGGGGGGTGTTCCAGAGGCCTGGCCGGGACGTTGTGACGCTGGTCACCATGGGGACGTATTCCGGGATGAGCCCATGGTAGGCAAGGGCCGCCTGCAGGCTTACATACGAAGGGCGCATGATCCGGTTCGCTACCAGGAAAGGATGCGGCTTGACTTTTTGGAAAGGCGGCGCCAGGGCATACAGGCCTCGCCGCAGCTGCAACAGACGGCCGGAGGCTGTCAAGCGCGACAACTGCCGGCGCACGCCGGCGGGATCGACATCCCCCGCCAGAAGCAGCCCGGTTTCAAACAGGGGCTCATCGCCCACGATTTCCTGCAGCTTCTCGTATCTCATATCGTTAATATGCCATATTTGTCTATTTATTGCAATGTATGATACTTTACTACTATGTCCGCGCTCACAACATAACTCTTTGGCGTTCAGGATTCAGCTCTATCTGTTGGTCGGTTGTTTCCCCCATATCCAAGATGAGCTACTAACATATGCCGTGATTGTCTAATAAATACACTGTACTATATACGTTGTTGCTCTCTGTAAACTTGAAGGAGAAATGAAGCACCGGGTTTGGAGATATGGGGGTCTGACATGGGCGAGAAGAAGCTGCTGAAGGTAGACCTGGGAGAGCTGGCTGAGGCGATGAACTATGGCGGCTACGATACCGAGTACTACCTGGACATGGAGACGGGGGACATTATACCCGTATGTGACGCCTACGAGGACATGGAGGAATTCGCGGAGGCCTTCAAGGCAATCGAAGATGAATCGGAGCGATATGTGTACATAGATAAGGTGGAATCCTGGGACGCATATCGCGATATGGAGGAATTCATCTCCACCGTAAAGGACGAGCAGCTGAGGAAGCTTCTTCTCGTAGCTATCGACGGCAAGGGCGCTTTCTCGCGTTTCAAGAACGTCATCTGGGAATACCCGGAAGAGAATGATCGCTGGTTCGCGCTCAAAAACGAGAAGGAACAGCAGAGGGCACTGGAATTTCTCGATGCCATCGGCGTCGAGCCTGTTGTATAGCCAGGCACTTTGACTTATATGCAGGCATTCCGTCTTACTTGATAACACCCGATATGCGTACTATAATAATACTAAGTAAGACAGCCGAACTGGAGGTTCCGGATGGGAAGAACCACGCGAACGATGACCATATCGCTTCCGCCTCGCTTGTACGAGGAGGTCGAGCGTCTGGCGCGGGAGGAAAACAAGACGAGGAGCGAGCTCTTCAGGGACATGATCAAGGTCTATGAGGACTATCTGGACGAGAGACGCGTGCTGCGCCTGCGGCGGTTGGGCAAGGAGACGGCATCGAAATACGGCATCCGTTCCGAAGATGACATCGTCAAGCTGGTCCATGAGGCGAGGGGCATAAGGGACTAGCCTTGCACCGCGCGGTATTCGACACCAACGTGCTCCTGTCGGCTTTCGTCTTCGGGGGAAATCCCGAGAGGCTGTTCGATCTGGCCCGCAGCGGAGAACTGCGGTTGATCGTATCTCCCGACATCCTGCTGGAGTTCGCCTATGTCCTGAGAGGGAAGTTCGCCTGGGCGGAAGAAGATATCGCCGAGGCGATAAAGGCGATCGGCTACGCATCCGAACTGACAAGGCCGGCCGAAACGTTCGAGGTCGTCTCCGATGACGCGGATAACCGCATACTCGAATGTGCGCTCGCGGGTAAGGCCGAGTTCATCGTCTCCGGCGATCACCATCTCCTCGACCTTCGCTCCTTCGAGGGCATAAGGATCGTCAGGCCCAGGGATCTCCTGAGTTATCTCTGAGTTCCGGTTTTGACGGGTGGTTCTTCTTCAATAAGTGTGGTGGCTATGACTCAAGCCGAGGGGTCGTCAAGCCGAGGGGTCGAGCCTCGGATCGGGCCTGAGCCTGCTGGAGGATATGGGATCAGAATTTGACTCAAGCCGAAGGGCCGACTTCTGCAACTGGTCATTGCCCATGATGGGGAGGGCAGCTGCCATCGCGTCATCGTCTCGACATAAGGGCGTCGCGTATAAGCATAAACCGCTGGGGGCCTGGGGCCGATACTTGATGCGGAGTATCAATATGGCCTGATGTTGAAGGAGATGTTCGCTCGTATCACACCCCGCAGCACCGTTTTATTGACCACTCTGCTCGTCGCCGCCCTGCTGGTGCCCCTGCTGGCCGGCTGTGGCGGTTCGAAGGAAGCGGAGCCGCAGGCCCAGCCGTTAGTGAAGAAGGTGGACCATATCACCATCAGCTGCGCCGATCCCGCGGCCCTGTTCGAGACGTTCACGAAGACCCTGGGGCTGCCGGTGGCCTGGCCCCTCTCCGAATACCCGGGCTTCACCACCGCCGGCACCTACGCCGGCAACGCGAACATCGAGACGCTTAAGTTCGGCGGCTCCGGGCAGGCTTCGGGCGGTATGCCCCCGTTCACCTTCATCTACGGCATCGTCTTCGAGTCCTACCCCTTGGATGAGGTAACGAGCGAGTTCCAGGCGCGCGGCGCCGATCCCGGCGACCCCCAGGACCAGACGCGCGAAGAGAACGGGCAGCAGGTGAAGATCTGGACCAACGTGACCCTGAACGCCCTGTGCACCGACGACTACATCGTCTAGCTCTTCGGGGATACCTCCAGCGTGAGGTCGCCGGCGGCGGCCTCCCACGCGACCTCGCTTTCGCGTTCCGCGGCCAGCTCGTAGAGGCCCTGGGCGAGTCCGATGAGGATGGGGTGCATGCAGGGATTCTCCCAGCGCATGCGCAGCTTCCCACCTTCCCACTCCATCTCCCGCAGGTTGCCGAGCCCCCTGAGCGCGAGCTTCAGGTGGAAACCCTCCAGGTCCCGCGCATCCTCGGCGGTGAAGGGGCCGTCCTTTACGAACCTCCTCTGCGCCTCGGCGGCCAGGCGGGTGATGTCCTCCCCCAGCTCCTTCTCCAGTTCGTTGAAGATGGCCTCGTATTCCCCCGAGCCGCTCACGACCATGCGCTGCCCGTTACTGCGGTTCATGATGACGCCGGGGCCTATCTTCCACTCGAAACCCTTAAGGGCCCCGGGCCCGCCGCAAGTGCCGCAACGCTCCAGCGCCACCTCTCCCGCTTTGTTGCCGTATTGCGGCATCGGCAGCCTTTCCTCGAACTCCTTGCTCCTCGCGGTTACGGGCGTGGTGAACTCGTAGTACCCCGGGCTCGTCTCCTCGTAGGTCGCTCCGCATTCCTTGCCGATCAGGGCCTCCAGGGCGCCCGCGGTTATACCGCTCAGCGCCGGCGGGTAGAAGGGATCCCTCACGCCCAGCTTGAAATAATCCCCCTCGTCGCCCTTGAGCCGCTTGGAGACGATCTTTATATCCCCGAAGCCCATCAACTGTCCCTGCAACGCCGTGCTCCGCGACGAGACGTCGATGTGGGATATGCGCACCAGTCTCTTCACTATCTCGGGCACGAAGTGGGAGACGTAATCGTAAGCCAGCTTGCGCTGGCTCTCGGTAATGATGCGCTCTATGGACACACCGATGATCTTCTCGATGGTCTCGAACACGCCGGTGATGCTGTCGTTCTCGATGAAGATCATGCGGTGGTCGGGGTTCTTCTTCTCTACGATCTTGCCGTTCTCGAGCCACAGGTTCTCGCGCGTGATGCGCCTGGGAACGCCGCATTACGGACACAACCTGATCCTCGGTCCCTTCCCCATCCTCACACCTCCCGAAACGATACGGGCATCGTATGTCGGGACTCAACCGTCCCTGCATTCCCGGCCAGCTACGTGAATATCATATCAGAACGGTCCTCGGGGATGGTGAAGCAGGGCGTTCACGCCGAGAATGCCGTGCCGCAATAGGGATATGCCTTAGCGATCCTATCGATAAGAGGCGAAAGCCAATGACATCATGATGTCATCGCTCCTTGGAAAGTATGACTTTGAAATGTCATTGTGTTTCTGTCGAGGTATGTTATACTGCCTTCACTTCATCACTATCATTTCAACCGGCGGGGTTTGCCAGGCGTTCCTTCAACATCTCCAGGAGTATCTGCGGGGAGAGGGCTATCCCTCTTCGCGCCAGGCCCTCTCTTATCAATTCTCGTGCCACGACCGTCGGCTTCTCATTGATGCTCCGGGCATATAGCTCGAGTTCACGTAACGTCTCGGGATCCATTCTCAACGAGAGGATGCTCTTCCTCTGCTTCTTGTCGGGGGTGACGATCTCCACCTTCCGCCCTTCGTCGAACATCTGCTCGAGATCTTCTTCGCTATCCCCTTTCTTCTCCTTCATCTCCTTCATCTTACCTTCCCCTGGTTTCCCTTGCCGTCGCACACCTCCACACTCCGGCCATACGATCGATCGGCTTGAGGTGGATGATCAACGATCTTCCACTTCTCGTTCGTCCTTTGATCACTAAGCTCTCCCCATGCCTGCCGCTTTCACAAAACTTCGCTTCTCTTTCCGGATCGTCGAAGATAACATCCTCGACCTCCCAGGCGTAGACCCTATGTCGCCATATATGTTCCTCATTCCCTTCGTCCCATCGCAGTTCATATACTGGATAATTCAAGCTATCTCCCAATAGTGTATAACAGTATGTATTACATTTCTAGAATAAGTGGGCGGCGCCTGGATCAACCAGGCCTACTATTAGTCATATTATATATATTATATATCTTGATTATTATATCAAATTCACCACAGCAGGACACCGCGCGGGGAGGAGGGCAGATGTAAAAGGGGTACCGTTCTATGTCGAAGACGCAGCGGGAGGTTTCCTGTGCTCGCAAGCACGCGTCGTGGGCACGCCCCCTATTGTGGAAGGCCGGCTACATGTCGGAGAGGATAGGCTACTTCTTCGGGGTGACCCGCACCTCCGGGTCGCCTTCACCGGAAAGCTCCCACTCCACGTCGGAGTTCATATCGAAGGCCGTCTCGAAGATACCCTGGGCAAGCCCCACCATCATGAGATAGCAGTCCGCGCACTCTATGCGCATGCTCAGGCCCCCCGGGCCCATCTTCAGCTCGCGCAGGTTGCCCATGCCCTTGAGGGCCAGCTGGGCGCGGAAATCGTCGCTGTCGCGCACCTCGTCCACGGAGTAGAAGCCGGTCTTCACGAAGCGCCGCTGCGACTCCACCACCGCGCGCGGGATGGCCTCCCCCAGCTCATTCTCCAGCTCCTCGAAGAGGGGGTCCATAACGTATGGCCCGACGCCGACCATCCTCCTGCCCTTGCGGGTATCGGTTATCGTCCCCTTGCTCTCGTCCCACTTGTATGCGGAGAGCGCCTTCGGCATCCCGCACGTGGGGCAAAGCTCCAGTTCCACGTCCCCTTCGCGGTGGTGGTATTCAAGCGCTTTCAGGCGCTCTTCGTCCTCGAGCGCGTGCTCCCCTACCGAGACTTTAATATCGAACACGCCCGGCTCTATCTCCTGGTAGTCGGCATTGAAGGGCAGGTCCACGACGGCCTCGGTGGCCCCGTTGAAGACCCCGGCCACCGGAGCGATGCAGTAAGGATCGGCGATGCGCAGGGTCACGTGGTCCCCGGCGTGTGCCTCCAGGCTGAACTCGCTCTTCGTATCGAACTTCAGCTCCACCAGTTCGCACTTGCCGTAGCCGGATATCTCCGCGGTGTGAAGCAGGGCGGCGATGATCGGCTCCAGGGTCAGCTACCCTTCGCGGATGCTCTCCTGGATCTGCGGGGGAAGGAGCCTGCGTACGTAACGCACGCCCCCTTTGCGCGTGCTCTCCACGATGAGCCGGTCGATGGGTATGCCGATGATCTCCGCGATCCCGGCGTACAGGGGCCCCACGTTCGCAGTCTCCAGAAAACCCGTACGCTGTACCGTATTGCCGCGCTGGACCACCACCCCGCTGCTGAGCCACTGGCGCTGGGCGGCGATCTCCTCCGGAACGCCACACTCCTCACATCTCTTGAACTCGGTCATGGCAATCCCTTCCTTCACGGAGCTTGCGGTCGATACGACAACCATCAGATAAAGTATAACTCGACCTGGTCTATTACGCCCTTGAACACGGGCAGGTAACAGGCACGGGAAAGGATACGCCTCCCTCTAACTAGAGGAACGCGGCGTCATAAGGACAAACGATCCCGGGGGATCACCCCGGGATCAGAGGAGCTATGCGCTCAGTCCTTGCGGTACAGCCCCACCACGCAGCAGCCGCCGAGGCCGATGTTGTGCTGCAGCGCGATCCTCGCGCCTTCCACCTGGCGCGCCCCCGCCTCGCCGCGCAGCTGCCAGGTGAGCTCGGCGCACTGGGCCAGGCCGGTCGCCCCCAGGGGATGCCCCTTGGAGAGCAGGCCGCCGGAGGGGTTGGTCACGTACTTCCCGCCATAGGTGTTGTCGCCGTCCTCGATGAACTTCTCCGCCGTCCCCTCCGGGGTGAGGCCCAGTCCCTCGTAGGTGATGAGCTCGTTGGCGGTGAAGCAATCGTGAAGCTCGACCACGTCCACGTCCTCGGGCCCGACGCCCGCCTCCTCGTAGACCTCCTTCGCGGCGGCCGCGGTCATGTCGTAGCCCACGATGCGCATGGGGCTCTGGCCCTCGAAGGTGGTGGTGAAGTCGGTGATCATGGACTGGGCGGCGATGTACACCGGGTTGCCGATGCCGTGCCTGGCGGCGAACTCGTCGGAGCAGACCACCGCGGCGGCCGCTCCGCAGGTGGGCGGGCAGCACTGCAGGCGGGTGAGGGGCGGGGCCTGCGGGGGCGAGGCCAGCACCTCCTCCACCGTCACCTGGTCGCGGAAGATGGCGCGCTCGTTGTGCTGCGCGTGCTTGCGCGCCTTGACCGAGATCTTGGCGAAGGTCTCGTCCTTGGTGCCGTACTTCTTCTGGTGCTCGAGCCCCGCGCCGGCGAAGAGCTGCCCCGCCGGGGCGGCGCCGGGTACTGGCGGGGTGAACTCGAAGAGCTTCTCGAAGAAGGTCCACATGGGGACGGGGCGGTCGTTGAAGACGATGCCCAGGGCGCCCGGCGTCATCTGCTCGAAGCCCAGGGCGAGGGCGCATTCCACCACGCCGCTGGCCACCGCCTGGCGGGCGAGAAAGAGGGCGTTGGAGCCGGTCGAGCAGTTGTTGTTGACGTTGAAGATGGGGATGCCGGTCATGCCCATGTCGTAGAGGACCTTCTGCCCCGCGCAGCTGTCCGCGAACACCCATCCCGTGTAGGCGTGTTCGATATCCGAGTACTCGACCCCTGCATCCTTGAGAGCGGCCCTCGTCGCCTCCTGCCCCATCTCCGTGTAGGGGCGCAGCGCCTTGGGTGAGGTGAACTCGGTCATGCCGACGCCGATGACGTTAACCCTTCTCATCCTGTCCTCCCCTTTCTCGCAATGTGAATTGCGCACCAGATCTCAACCGACGATTTCAAGTACCATCCTGCGCTTAATACTATAACATCCCGCGGGAGGATATCCGATAACGGTTTCCCCGCAAGCGGTCATACCTAACGGCTCTTATGCAAGGTTCGTCTCCCGGAAGTGTGGGGAAAGAGATGCAAGTGATATATCGCCAATACGTAAAAGAGCCGGTAGTCGAGGTACGGGCAAGCCATCGCATATCAAATGCCATCCAGATTACTCACACTTTATGGCGAAGAGCCTTATTCAGCCGAAGAGCCATAATCAGCATGTGTGGGTGGCGAGAAAGGGCTTGCCTGGTTGCGTGATGAATGAGGTCCAAGGCCCCCCCACACTTATCGCGGAAGAACCTGCCTAACAAGTGCTGCCCATATCCACAAGGAAATCCTGCGGAATCGCCGTGAGATATATTGCACGGCACACTTGAGGCCAGACTCGTTCGTGCCCGAGGCTGTCCGAGAACACTACCGTGATAAGGCAATCCCTCTTCTCGATCCTCATCCTCGGGAGTGCTGCGACGATTCGGCATGGGCGATCGACTCCGGTAAACAGCACGGCTTACCAAGTGCACCGTTTCGTAATTACTGTGACGTATCGAGAGCGACGCTGCGCCCCACCCGCAAGGCGCGCGACCGAGGCGTACTCCGCGAGTACGTCGCAGGGAGCGCAACACAGTTGGCGGGGATGCAGCGGCGACCTGTTGCGAGCGTATTTACGGATCGGGGTACTAAGCATGGTTGCCCGGCTCGCTCACGACCTTACAGCTCGTATTCGTCCCGGAGGAATTCCACCCAGGGCTTGAAGGCCTCCACCTCCTCGGGGGCCATCTCGTCCAGGAAGATGGTGGGGATGGTGGCTACGAGGTCCACCAGCCGCACCGCGGCCTTGTTGTAGCGCACGATGGTGGGCAGGTGCCCCTTGAGTTTTATCTTCCCCTGCATCAAACCCTTGACCACGTCCAGGTCCTTGGTCATCACCTGCTTCCAGCGGTCGTAAGCGGCGGTGAGCACGTAATCCCCGTCCTCGCCCGCCTGCGTCGGCACCAGGCGCACCGACCTGCAATCGCCGTGCCACAGGTCGATGAGGAGGTACATGCCGTCGTCGAGGCCCACATCGGGCGCGGCCTCGATGTGGATGATCACCGACCCCTCCCATCCCTGGGCGAGCTTTCTGTATTCGGCGTCGTTCTGTATGAGCTTTTCATATGTGGCTATCCACGCGGGGGTCCCCAGGATATAGGGCTCCCTCTCCGCCTGCAGGAGGTCCTCCATCAGCTTGACGAATGAATCCTCCCATTCCGTGGTTCCGTAGGCGTATGTCATTTTCCCCTCCTGTACGCGGGGCCATGGCGCGCATGGTCCCCTTTCCAACCGCATTCCCGGCGAAGATGATAGCACCACCACACGACCGATGTTGACAGCTCCGCCCGGGTTATGCCTGGTGTGCGCTCTCGTGCGGGAGTCCGGAATGATTCTTGAAGCGACGTATCGTATCGAAGATCATCGTAATAGGCGGCATTAGCTGGTCTTCTAGAAACGGGGTACGGCTTGGCCGGAACCGTGATTGGTATATTATGGCTGTCCGATGCATCGTTAAATGCCGTATATTTTGCTGACACTCGTTCATTATCGCAGCGCCTCAACACCCCTGCCGCAGCCTGTAAGGAGCGGTGCAAGGGGTAAGTGGCGCACCGCTTGGTGTCGAAACGGCCCATGGGAGGCTACGGTTGCGGAAGCGGTTCGGTTGCGGTATCGAGTGGAGGTGCTGCGTTTATCCTGGACGTCTCCGAGCGGGGCGAGGAGAACCCGCTCGATCTTTACCGCGTTCTCTTCGAGCGTTCCCGCGAACAGGTCGCTTCGATGCCGCAGGACCCGAGGAAGGGCATCCCCTGCGAGGTGGAGACGCTGAACGGCTACCTCTCCGCCAGTTCCTTCTGCAGCGACTTCTTCAGTTGGTACAACACCTGCCACTATCACTCCGGCATCGCATACCTCACCCCGGAGATGGTCCACTACGGTCAGGCCTAGGGGTCGAGCCTCGGATCGGGCCTGAACCGAACACAAGCTATCAAAC
>CAZQFX010000066.1:0-15328 GCA_964592775.1 uncultured Actinomycetota bacterium | reverse complement strand
ATGAGCTCATCGAGACCTTTACCGGCACCCTCGAAGGCACCCTCGAATACCGCCCGCAGCAATATAGCGGTGATGAGCTGGTGGATACCATCTTTACCATGCGGGGGAAGATAAAATGCACGGGGCAGCAGGAATTCATCGACCTGGACGAAGATGAAGAAGACGAGTCCTACGTACACGACATGACCATAGGCTACGATTTCGTAGCCCATGGAAACACCGGTCCGGTGGATTACGGGGGAGGAGATACCGGCGGAGGCAGCAAGATACCTGGGCCGGGCAGCTGGTGGGAATGGCTCACCGTCACGGTGATCGGGGGCGCCGTCGCTGCCGGTACGGGCCTGGTCAGCACGTTCCTGGGAGGCGGCCCGCCGCCCACAGCCCCGGCGGCCTGGCCGACCGCGCCGCCCGAGGCTCCCGGCGTCGAGAAAAAGGAGCCGGACGGCGAAGCCGCGGAAGAAGAACCTCTCGACCGTCCGCCCGGAAGGGAGCCCCCACCGGGCATGGGGCGGCGGAGTCCTCGCGGGGAGGCCCCCGACGGCGCGCCCTTCATCCCTCCCGACATGGAGCCGCCCTCGACGGGCATAGCCGCCGGCACTGCGGACCCCTTCAACCTCGAGAAGTACCCGAACCAGCCGGGCTATCTGCCTGACGCTATAACCGACACCATCAAAGAGAACCTCGATGCTGCCAAGGACAGCGTGGTCCCGACAGCCATAGACAGCGCGACAGCCCTCAAGGACGGTCTGCTCTTTGTGGGAAAGGGCATTATTTCCATCCCCCTTACCGCCCTGGAAGGTTTCGTACAGATAGGCCGCCTGACGGCTGTTGTGCACGATGACTACACTGCTGGCCGCCAGGACATCTTCAGCGAAGTGCTCTCCTCGGACGCTGGTTGGGACATGCTCAAGAAAATACCGGGCGGCCTGTATAGCGTGCTCAAGGAGCTCATACCCATCGACGAGATAAGCTCCTTCTTCGACCCCCACGCTTCCCTCGAGGAATGTCTGTGGGCCATCCCGTCTGCTACCGTCAAGATCATGAACGTGATCATGATGTCCCCGAAGCTGGCCGTGAAGCCCGTTCCCGGCCTGCCCACCAAGTTCACCCTGATCAAATCGGCCAAGCCCTCACTGGTCGCGACGGCGGCTCTGGAAGGCGCGCCCGTCGGTCTGCAGAAAGGGTACGACGCTTACAAGGCCGCCGCCAACGCAAAGGCCAAGGAGATCGTCGACACGGTGATGAAGGGCGGCAAACTCACCAAGGAGCAGCTGCTGGATGCCATGAGCGATCCCGCCACCATGCGCATATTGAAGAAGGCGCCCCAGAAGGTACAGAACCAGTTCAATAAGTTCCAGAGCAGGAACATCTACAACAAGGTCAAGAACGAGGTAACCGGGCAATTGCACCAGAAGAATCCCGGCAAGAAATACGACATGGACTCGGTCCGCGCGCCGGGCCAGAAAAGCCCAATCAACACCGACAACGACGCGATAGTGAAGGTGTACATCGAGCCGAAAGGCGGCGGCAAACCCTACTGGAAAGAGGTGCCGGCAAAGCAGTGGGAAGATATGTTCAACAAGTCTTTCTCTAAGCACACCGGCTACAGCCTGGAAAAAGCGAAGGCGAAGTTCCCGGAGAGAAACTGGGACAGCATGACTAAGAGCGAGCGGCACAAGGCATGGGCCGAGGGGCACGGACAGGCCTGTATGGACGTCAAGAGCCCGGAGGCCGCCCACGCCTTCAGCGACCAGCCCACGGTCATGGACCCGAAATGGAAGCCCGGTGGCAAATCACCCGTGGCGGACGGGAGGATGGTTGACGGGGAGGGGCTGGGTCTCATGGAGAGGTACAAGACAAAGCATGGCTGGGTGGGCGAACACGCCACCCTGAAGAGCCAGACCGAGGCTATGGAGCAGGGGTGCAAGCTGTGCAATCTCTCCAAGCGGCTCACCGGCCAATCCATGGCGCGTACCGGCAAGTATATCCGCTACCCCGAGGTATTCAAGCAGGGCGAGGAGATATTGAACATGCGCGACCTGCATCCGCAGATACGCGACACTGCCCTCAAAGACTTGGGCTTCAAGGGCGGCTACGAGGAGTTCATGGAAAAATTGTCCAGTTGGACGGGTACGCTGCCGTGAGCGGCGGCCGGAGAGGGGAAGTCAGATGGCAGATATAACGCCGCGAGAAGACGACGCAGGATATGAGACTCTGCAAATATCCCGTCAGGCCCTGAAGGCGCTGCCGAGGATCGAAGGCCTGCAGTCAGGGCCGCTTTCCCCTCTCGCCCGCATGCAGTCACCCGCCGGATCGGCCGACGCAGAAGCGCTCATCGCTGCCTGGGAACCCCTGGACGACACCTGGAAGTGGGCGGTACCCGCCCTCCTCGACCCCCACCGCATTATCGCCCTGGTGATGGGCGACGGCAATACCAGCGTCATAGGGCAGTACCTCTTCCCGGATGCCGATGCCTACGGGCCGGGATTCAATGTCAACGTGGGGGAGGAGTCCGTACGCCTCACAGGCCCCTTGAGCCTGGGCCTGCTCCATGTAGGCCTCTATGCCGGCCTGGTCCTCGAGGACGTGACGGAGGTGGAGCCCTTCCGCGTGGACCTGGCTGCGGACCACTTCTGGGTACTCATGGCCTGCCTGGATGCCTACCGCGCGGTGGCCCTGGCGCTCCGCCTCCAGCGGTCTGGAGGGGAGCCTCGCGGAGTAAGGATCGCAGGGATCGCCAAGTCCTGGTCGGACGGCATATCCTCTTTCAATCCCGGCTGGGCGGTGTCCCTCTTCTCGCTCTTAGTCCCGGACCAGGTTCCGCGCGACCTTCCCGAGCGGCTCCCGCGTCTGCTGCCGGAGATGAACCGGAAGGGCCACTTGCAGGAGTTCGCTGACCCGGGGGGCACTCTCTACACGCCCCCCGAGGCTTTGAGCCCCTTGCTCTGGGGACCGACCACGGCATTCAGTTTCGGCCTGGCCACCCAGCGCCTTGCCGAGCCGCTGACGGCGGAATCGACCGTCCTGGGGGGGTGGCGCACCCCTGGTGGCGTCTGGCTAGCCGACCTTAGCGACATGAAAAATGGTAAGGTATCGCTGGCCCTCACCGGACCCACGCTGGCGGAGGAGATCATCGACGAGATATTAGGCGACGACTCGCTCGCTCCTCCTTGGGAGGAGTTCACCATGGACACCCCCTATACGCGGGACGTGCTGGCCCCCCGGCTGCGCGCCATCCCCGCAGCCGATGAACATGCAGCAGCCGGGGTTTCCTCGTCTCCAGGTTCTTGCGCCCGTTGCGGTGAGCCGCTCCGTGAAGGTGCGCGCTTCTGCAGGGGATGCGGGTCGGAGCTGCCGGCAGCCGAAACCGTTGTGGCGGATGTGAGGCTGATCTTCTGTCCCGGGTGCGGAAACAGGTTGAGGGAGGGCGCACGTTTCTGCCGGGAGTGCGGCAGGCGATTATAAGGGCCTGGGTGTCCGTCGAGGAGGGCGAGGCGACCTACCGCGACGAGGACGGCGAAAAGGTGACAGAGGACCTGGCCGAGGCCATGGATGACACCCTGGAGGTGGAGCAAAAGGACGGGAAATGGTACATCACCATGTCCGGTTTCGGTGCCTGGGAGGACTACCTCGCGGATTACCAGGGCGGCGAAGATGAAAACGGCGAGCGTGGCTGGAGCAACTTCGAGAGCACGGACATGATGATAGGGTTCAGCTATCCGGACGGATGGACCCCCGAGGAGTTCCCCGAGGGCGTGATCGAGGTGAAGCCCGCCGGGGCCGAGGACGTGGCCACCGTGACCTTCTATATCGAGGACCTCTCCGTGACGACCTACGACGTGGACGACTGGATAGCAGACGAGACGGGAGAGTTGGACGCCCAGGGCTGGCCCTACGAGGTATCCTACACCACGGTGGACGGCAATCCCGCCGCCCAGATCGTCTTCTCCTACCTGGGAGAGCAATCCGCGGGCTACAAGGTCATGGACACCTTCATGGTCTTGGGTGGCGCCGGCTACCATGTCTCCTATATCGCGCTGGAGGAGGATTTCGATACCTACCTGGACGACGCCCAGGAGATGATCGGTTCATTTTATGTGCTCAAGATGTGAAGAACAGGGAGGCTGATCATCGTTCGGGCAATAGCCCAGACGCCTACCCGGGCATGACGAGTGGGGTAAGGTCTTTCTAGTGCCTTAACGCCCACCAATAACATGGGGCCACCGTGGCCCCTTTTCATACCGCCTCCCCCAGGACGATAAGTGGGGATAGGTCTTCCAGGGGCCTTAACGCCCACCAATCCTTAGGGCCTTTATGGCCCTTTTTCTTTGGGTCGAATCGCTTGATATGGTTACACCATATGAATGAGAAGAAACATTGTAAGGCTTGATACGCTTCTCTTCCCCGTTGAGCGGTGACCTGGTTGTCTGCAAGGTGATGTATGGCTAACGCCGATGGAGGGGAGTTTGTCCCAGGGATGGAGGATGATGGTACGGTAACCGGACAGCATCTCTCCCGAACCGCTGCCGAGGTCGAGCACTCGGGCCACCGCTGCCAAGGGAGTCTCCGGCAAGCTGGCCAAGCGGTATAATGCTGAGAAAGAAGCCGGAGGGTGGCGACGCTTGAAAACCCAGACCAGAGAGGGAGGCATACAGCCTTCCCCGAATCGAACGAGAGTAGGAGCGATGAGTGATTGGGACGGACTCGATTCAACCGAAGCGGAGGAACGCCTCGGGCGTTTCGGCCCCAATGCTCTACCCGAGCAGCGCTACGTCCTGCCACGGCTGATCCTGCGCCAGTTTCGGGGCATCTTCAACCTGCTGCTGTTGGGCGCGGCAGCCGTGACCTTTGCCCTGGGTGAACCGATCGACGCTTCCTTCATCCTGTTCTTCGTTTTCGTGGGGACCGGCCTTAACGTATACCAGGAGTACAAGTCAAACGCCGCAGTAGAAAAGCTCAAGTCGTACCTGGTGCGCACGATCACTGTCAGGCGCGACGGCCGGGACCAGGAAGTACCCACGAACCGGATTGTACCAGGCGACATCCTGAAGCTCGAATCCGGAGACATCGTCCCGGCAGATGCCATCGTGCGTCAGTCACGAGACCTGTTGGTCGACGAGACGACGTTCACCGGAGAGAGTATCCCGGTGAGCAAACGGGCTCCCGCGATCACGGGGGAAGCCAGCGACGAGCACCGTCTCCTGCAAGGGGTGGTCATCATCCGCGGCAACGCGCTGGCGGAAGTCACCGCCACTGGCATGGGAACTCGCCTGGCAGGAATCGCCGCGACTGCTTCCGGGGTGCAGGCAGAGAGCGAGTTCGTCAAAGGTATCGACCGCATAAGCAAGTTCATCCTGCGAGCGACACTTATCACCCTCGTGTTCATCGTCCTGGCGAATGTCCTGATCGACGGCCGGGAGACGGACGTCACGCAGCTGCTCATCTTCGCCGTCGCGCTCGCGGTCTCGGTGATCCCCGAGGGGCTCCCCATGGTCCTGACCTTCTCCCTTTCACGTGGCGCGCTCCAGCTTTCCAGGAAAGACGTCATAGTCAAGCGGCTTTCTTCGGTACAGGACCTTGGATCGGTGAACCTTCTCTGTACCGATAAGACCGGCACGATCACGGAAAACCGCCTGGTTCACGCGGGCGAATTCCTGGTCCCGGAGTCACGTTTTCACCCACTTCTGCTGGCACGCCTGGCGGGCCATGACCTGGAGGAGCGCAATCCGGAACCGTTTGACCGTGCAGTTGACGAAGCGCTTTCACCCGAGCATCGCGCTGATGTGGCCACCTTTGAGGTCCTTGAGGAGGAAGCCTTCGATCCACGACTGCGCAGCAACGGGGCCGTGGTGCGGAGGGCCGACGGCGTCCGACTGCACATCCGCCGCGGCAGTCCCGAGTACTTCCTTGAGCAAGGGTTGGTCGCATGGGAAGGTATCGGGGGCTGGCTCGTCGGCGAGGAGCAGCAGGGCCACCGGGTACTCGGCGTCAGCTATGACGACGGCAGCGGCGCTCGATTCGCCGGACTCGTATCGTTCGTCGACAGGCTCAAGGACACCACTGTCGAGGCGATCGCGGCTGCCAGGAGCCTGAACGTGGCGATCACGATCATCACTGGCGACGCCCACATAGTAGCCGAGGCCGTCGGTCGAGAAGCTGGGTTGGTATCCGACGGCGGCGAGGTTCTGGATGCGGCTTCTTTCCTGTCCCTGCCCCTCTCCGAGCAGCACAAGCGCGTCAGCGACATCCGGGTGTTCGCGCGCACGACACCGGAGGAGAAACTAGAACTGATCGAGCTCCTCAAGGAGCATCATGTCGTCGCTTTCCTTGGTGAGGGGATAAACGACGCACCGGCGCTGAAGGCAGCCAACGTCTCTATGGTGGTCCAGTCGGCTGCGGACGTGGCGCGGGAGGTCGCCGACATCGTTCTTCTGAAGAATGATTTGAGGGTGATCGTCGACGGCATCCGCGAGGGACGCAAGACCTTCGCCAACACGCTTAAATACATCCGCGCCACGCTCATCTCAAACTTCGGGAACTTCTATGCCGTTGCGATCGGCTCCCTGATGATCACATTCCTGCCGATGCTGCCAAAGCAGTTGCTGCTCCTGAACCTGCTCTCTGACTTCCCGATGATGGCTATCGCCTATGACCGGGTCTCAGACGAGGAAGTGGCCAGACCACAACGCTACGACTTCCGTTCGCTCTACATCATGTTCATCACTCTGGGGCTTGTCAGCACGGTCTTTGATTTCATCTACTTCGCGCTATTCTACCGCATCTCTCCAGAGGTACTGCAAACAAACTGGTTTACCGCCAGCGTCATCACCGAGCTCTTCCTCCTGGCATCCATCCGGTCGTTGTTGCCGGTTGAGAAAGCCGGGTGGCCGGCCCCGCTCATCGTCCTGCTCTCGGCGGTGGCATTCGTGCTTACTCTTGCGTTGCCGATAATCCCCTGGACCGCCGAGTTCTTCGAGTTCACCAAGCCTACACTGGCCCATCTGAGCGTCATCACCTCGATAGCGCTGGTCTATCTGGCTGTTTCTGAATTCGTGAAGCGGTTGCTTGTCCGCGCCCTGAACATGCGATACACCGCAGCACGCACGCCGTTTCCCCCAGGACGATAAGTGGGGTAAGGTCTTCCAAGGGCCTTAACGCCCACCAGCAATAGAAGCCGGGCACCCGCCCGGCTTTTCACTTCTGTAGCTTAATCCGCTTACGGTGCCAGCTACTAGCCGCTAAGGGCTAATCGTTTTCAGCAAAGGGCATAGCCTCTACTTTGGCGCTGTCCTCTCCTTTGTGGACTTGTATCGTGCCTGCAATCTCTCGGATTTCTCTTTGATCAGCGCCTTCTGCTCCTCCAAAGACAAGTCTTTGGTTTCCTTGTAATGTCTGTCTCTTATCTTGCGGACCATCTCAACCGCTTTAACTGACATGAGTGGTAACCTCCCTGGGTGAATAGATCGAGATGGGCTTATACCCCATCTCAAGGTTGACGGCATTGAACCGCTGGATCTTCTCATAGTGCACGATATGCTTGAAGTTCCAACTCACGAGGACATCGGCCGCTGCAACGGTCGCGATGGCGATATGCCTCGCGTCGTCGAGGAAACTCTCCGGGACTATCCCGTGGCGCAAATATTCGTCCGCGAGTCCTATGGCTTCGTCAGAAAGATCCAACACCTCCTGCGCCAACTCCCGAAATCTGCGGTAAACGTCCTTTACCTCTTCGGGCGCGCCCTCGATCTCAGCGTCCGTCAACGAGGACAAGAGCAGGCTATATCTCTCCGCCTCGAAATCATCGAGAAGGCCGTTCGACCATTCCTGGAACTCCGGGTCGCAACAGCCCCCGATAACGGAGGTATCCACGTAGACTCTGCTTTTTCTCATAAGCATATTATAGTGTACTGGGTAGACCTCAGGCTGATTGGCACCGGATTGATAACCCCTGACACTATGAATCAGCCTGGGTGTAGAAAATCCAAGCGAGAAGGCGAGAAGGCTGGTTCAAAGAGCGGTGCGGGTGATTCAGGGAGACAGGGCAACCTTTAAGCTGTCTCCTCAAGAATCACAAGTGGGGATAGGTCTTCCGAGGGCCTTAACGCCCACCAAAGCAATAGAAGCCGGGCCCCGCGCCCGGCTTTATGATCGCTCTGGTGTATCTGCCAGCCTGCCAATTAACGGCTTCTACAGCTTCCCGATTTGCCTCGCGTACCTGTCTGGTGGCTCCTTGGGCCTACTTCATCCTAGACGCGATAGATGTCTTTTCTGTGGCCGATGCGCAAGACCAGTATCCCATCAACCGTCTTGGCGCATATGACCCTGTAATCGCCGATCCTGTATCTGTATAACCCCTGGAATGTCCCGCTTAAGGCAGCTCCCTTGTCGGGATCCTTCGCCAGGTCCGTTTCTATCCTGCTCAATATCTTCTTCGTCTCGGCCTTATCTATCCTCTTGAGATCCTTCTCTACGGAGGCTTTATATACTATTTTATATTCCAAGCCTTCTCCTTAGCTCCGAGCCGCTTATCAGCTCATCGTCTTTATCCAGGAGACGGTCGAGCGCTACGCGGTAGTCGCCATATTCGGCTATGTAGGTCATTATCGCCTCGTTTATCAGGAAGGTTCGGGAGCGCTCCGTTGCCTTGGACAGCACCTCCAGTTCTTTCAATACCTGTTCATCCAGCCTGATCGAGATCGCCTTACTCACTTTGTACCTCCAATCCCAACATGTATTCTACGTATGACATTGTATCACATGTATTTTTTCCCTGTCTATTGCTATCATCCTATCCCGTGGTGGTGACGAACCATGTGAATCATGCCGTTGCCAGCGGCATCAATACCCATCTCAGGCAGGACGACAAGTGGGGACAGGTCTTCCGGGGGCCTTGACGCCCACCAGCAATAGAAGCCGGGCCCCGCGCCCGGCTTTCACTACCTGAAGCTTGATTTGCTTATCATATTCCAGCCCGCCCGTTTTTCTGTCTAATACCCCAATGAATGCGGTCACGAACATATCTTGTACATGTTCCTGGTAGATGGCTGAGCTTATGCGGGCACAAGCCTCGGAAAGGTCAGCGGTGTAACGAAGATGCGCATGGATAGTATACTTGGCTGAAGCGGCCAGCACCGCGGCTCGCAAGCCCTTGCCGCTCACATCCGCCATTACGAGAAGTGATTTCTCGCCTGCAAGTTCGAAGGCATCATGGAAATCTCCGCCCATTTCAGACTCCTCAAGTAAGGATCGATAACGCGCGCCCAGTTCGTACCCTGTTATAGGTGTTATTTCCGGGCAGAAGACCGTTTGCAGGTTCTTTGAGATAAGGCTTTCTCGATCAAGCAATATTCTCAGGTTTGCTCTTGCGGCGCGTGAGCGGTCGGACAAGAAGCCGATGGCAGATAGCAGCGGCAAGAATAGGACGATGATTATGTGGTCAAAAAGATTGCCGCCCAAATGGTTGAAGAAATATAGGCTTCGGTGAATACTGACTGATCGTGCGGTCACAATCAAGAACTGCGGAATTGCCTGGGCGCGGCGTCATGCCTCGTAGGCGGTTTCCATGACTCTTTCGAGGAGTTCCCTTATCATGCTTCTTTCCGGAAAAGTCGCGGCCAGGCCGTAGAGGGGGATTTTCTTCTTCGCCCCCGCCGGCCTTGCCCCGATCTCCTCCACGGCCGAACGCAGGTCGTTCAGAAACCTCTCCGCCACCCCCGGCTGAGTGTGCCTCAGGGTCACGCAGATATGGACGGCGGGCGGGTCCTGCAAGCCGTTGAGGTTCCATTGCCTCTCCGACATCCCCTCCATGATCTCGTATATATCCAGGCCGTCCGATGCGAAGGCTATTACCCACAACGGATCGCCCAGCACGCGCAGTCCGGGGATCTCGCTTATTCCCTGCCGGATAAACGAAGATGTTTCCAGTATCTTCCTTGTCGCCTCCATGTATCCGTCCTTGCCCGTCGACACCATGGCCGCCCAGCACACCGCGCTCAAGGCGCCCGGCCTGCTCCCCGCGAACGTGGGGGTGAAATAGATCCCTCCCGGCCAACTGGTGGTAACGAAATACTGGCGGCGAGCGAGTTTCCTGCCGCGGTAGAGGATAACCGAGGACCCCTTGAGGGCGTAACCGAATTTATGGGTGTCGGCCGAGATCGAGGTCACCCCGGGCAGCCTGAAATCGAAGGGCGGGATGCCGTATCCCAGCTTCTCCGCCCACGGAAGGATGAAACCGCCCAGGCACGCGTCGACATGAAGCCCGATGCCCCTCCCCCGTGCCAGCTCGGATAATTCGCCTATGGGATCGATGACCCCGTGAGGAAAGGAAGGCGCCGATCCGACGATGACCACGGTGTTGCGGGTGACCGCCTTGCGGGTTGCCTCCACGTCCGCCCTGAAATCCCTCCCCAGGGGGACATGCCTTATCTTCATGCCGAAATAATGGGCCGCTTTGTCGAAGGCGGGATGGGCGGAAACCGGCACGATTATCTCGGGCCTCCTTATGCCCCTCTCCGCCCTCGCCAAATCGCGGTAAGCCTTCATGGCATGCAGGATGCTGTCGGTCCCTCCCAGGGTGACCGTGCCCACTACCTTGTCGCCCTCTTTGGCCGTCGCTTCGCGCGTTTCCGCGCCGAGCATTTTCGCGGTCATCGCGACGATCTCCGCCTCGAACCTCGTGGCGCTCGGCCACAGGTCCATATGCAGGGGGTTGCTCTGGGAGTTTATCGCGTAGACCCGGTTCAGAAGATCCACGTGCTCGTCTCCACCGTGATAGACGGCCCCCGACACGTAACCTCCCCTCCACCTCGGCGCCTCCACGGCTTCTATCGCCTTCATTTCCGTCAGTATTTCCGCTTTACCCCTGCCATGCTCCGGAATCTCAACGCACGGTTCGTGCACGTCCTCGCCGCGCCCCAGCATCGCCTTTATTTCACGCGTCAACTTGTCCAGTTCGCGGTCGACTACCCCCCGTACCCCCGGCAGGCTTCTCACGCCTCGCAAAAAGGCCCCCATGAGCCGGGGGTTGACCCGTCCCGCCAAACGCGTTATTGCTTCAAGAGCGTCCATTTCATCCCTCCGCCTCGGGTGCGGGACAAGGGCCTTCACGGCCCCCGCCTCCGGCATGGCGGCCGGCCATGCCCTTCGTGCTATCCTTCCGTTTCCGAAAGCAACGCCTCGTATTCCTCGTCGACCTCCTCCTGGATATAGGCGATATCGTCGTCGCTGAGGTGGCGGAACCTGCCCTGGGCCCTGATGTAATCGTTGATAGGCTTGCGCTCCTTGACCCTTTTCGTCAACCTTTTCTTTCCGTCAACGATCTCGTAGAGATTGAAGACGCCCGCTTCCACGGCCATGCGGCCGATCTCTATCGCCATGTCGGCGGGGCACCTCCATCCGGTAGGGCAGGGCGCCAGGATATGGAGATACGCCGGCCCGCGCACCTCGGCCGCCTTCACCGTCTTCTCGTAGAGGTCCTCGATGTAGGAGGTGCAGGCGGTGGCCATGTAGGGGATGCGATGGGCCGCCACTATCGCGGGCATGTCCTTCTTCCAGTTCGGCTGCCCTTTCAGGACTTTGCCGGCGGGGGTGGTCGTCGTGGCGGCGCCAAAGGGGGTGAGCCCGGACCGCTGGATGCCGGTGTTCATGTAGGCCTCGTTGTCATAGCAGATGAAAATGCAGTCATGCCCTCTTTCCAGGGCCCCCGACAACGCCTGCAGCCCGATGTCTCCCGTGCCTCCGTCCCCGGCCATGCCGATGACGTTGATGCGCTCCTCGGGAATCCTTCCCTTGCGCATCAGGGCTTTGTAGGCCATCTCCATGCCTGCGGCCACCGCCGCTGCGTTCTCGAAAGCGGTGTGAATCCAGGGCACGCGCCACGAGGTCTGGGGGAAGGGGCTGGAGATTATCTCGCCGCATCCCGTGGCCTCCGAGATCACTGTGTTGGGCCCCAGCGCCTTCAGCACATGCCTGAACACCAGAGCCGGGGCGCAGCCCTGGCAGCCGCGGTGCCCTACCGCGAAGTACTCCTCCACCGGAAGGGTACGGGGCAGAAACCGTTTTTTCTTCTCTTCCATTTATTCCCTCACCCCAAACATCTCGTAATAGGGAGGCGTCCCTTCTCTTCCATACGCCAAAGCCCTTTCCGCCATCTCGAAATACTCCTCCATCGATATGTCCCTGCCGGCAAGGCCCGCGACATAGCTCGCCACGACGGGCCGCTCATCCTCGTGGTAAAAGGCCGCCCTGATCTCGTTTGCCATGGGCCCTCCGGCCCCTCCCACGGAGAGCGCCCTGTCCACCACCATGACCACGTCCGCGGAGCCCAGGTCACGGACGATGTCCTCGCGCGGGAAAGGCCTCCAGAGCTTCACGGAGGCGAGGCCCGCCCTTATCCCCCTTTCCCTCAACAGGTCGACCGCCAGTTGCGCCGTGCTCGCGTAAGCTCCCGCTATGACTATGATCAGCTCGGCGTCTTCGCAGGCGTAGAGCCTCATGGGCCGGTAGGAGCGCCCGAAGAGCCTCTCCCATTCCCCCCATACCTCGAGGACGACGTCGTATGACGCCTTCAGGGCCTCGTCCTGCTGCTTCTTCACCTCCATGAAGTACTCGGGCATGGTGAAGCAGCCCATGGAGATGGGGTTATGCGGATCCAGCCTGTACCTGGCGTTGTAGGGAGGGAGAAAATCCCTCACCTTCTCGGGGTCCGCCAACTCCACCGCCTCTACGACATGGCTGAGGTGAAACCCGTCCTGGACCACGAGCGCGGGCAGCAACACCCGCTCGTCCTCCGCGATGCGGAAGCTCTGGATCGTCATATCGAACACTTCCTGGCCGTTTTCCGCGAAGAGCTGTATCCACCCGCAATCCCTTATGCTCATGACGTCGCTGAAATCGCCCCAGATGCTCAGCGGCGCCGAGAGGGTGCGGTTGACCAGCCCCATGGCCACGGGGAGGCGAAGGCCCGACGCTATATACAGCATCTCGCTCATCAACGCCAGGCCTTGAGCGGAGGTGGCGGTGAAGGACCTCGCACCTGCCGCCGCGGCCCCGATGCAGCACGACATGGCCGAATGCTCCGATTCCACCTGGGTGAACTCCGCGTTCAGTTCCCCGTCGGCCAACAGCTCCGAGAGATATTCGACGATATGCGTCTGGGGGGTTATGGGGTAGGCGGCAACGACGTCGACGTCGGCCAGGGCCACCGCCTTTCCGCATGCCTCGGTGATCTCGATTCCGATTCTTCTGGACACGCTACTCACACTCCTCCACCATCACTATGGCCTCCCGAGGGCACTCCCTCGCGCAGATGCCGCATCCCTTGCAGTAATTGTAATCGGGGGAGTAATAGCCCTCGTCGTCCCGAACGAGGCAGGCGTCGGGGCAATACATCCAACACCTCGCGCACTTGACGCACTTGTCGTGGTCTACCTCCGGCCTCATGCTCCGCCAATCCCCGGTATGATACTCGGAGGTATTGCCGGCATCGAAGACGATGGCGGCGAGGTTGATTTCCTTCCATCCAGGCAATCGGCTCATCTAGCTGCTCCCTTTCGATCCGACCAGATCCAGAGTTCTGGTTTTCTCGTATGCGTCCTCGAGCGCCCGGGCGTTCTTCTCCGCCAGGGACGGAAAACGTTCCCTGATCTGCCCGAGCACGGACTCCAAACGCGCCACCGGCTCCACCCTGAGCAGGGCTCCGAGCATGGCCGTGTTGGTGATCGCGCTCCCGATTATACGCATGGCGATCTCGTTGGCGTCCACGGCAGCCAGCAGGCAACCGTCGAAGCCGTACGTTTCGGAGAGCTTCTCCGGCGGAATGCAGGTATTGAGGACCAGTTTTCCGCCCGGCTTGAGGCCGGCGTCGACTTTTGAGGACCTGAGCAAGGTCGGGTCCAGCACGACTACCACGTCCGGGTTGGTTATGGGGTCCCTGACGAGGATAGGCCGGTCGTCCACGCGGCAATACGCCACTACCGGCGCGCCGCGCCGCTCCGGACCGAAGGTGGGAAAAGCAAGCGCGTACCTGCCTTCCTCTATGGCGGATACGGCAAGCATCTTGGCGCTCACCACACCCCCCTGGCCTCCCCTGCCGTGAAATCTTATCTCGATCATCCGTCCACCTCGCATTAATCTGGCGCCCATGCACCGCGTTGCGGCTTATGACGCTCCGACGAACACCATGTCGACCGCTTTGCCCGTTTATCGGTTAACCTTCCTCAGATAGTCAGGCGTATTTCTTAACGGAAAATAGCCGGTCTTCTCAGGCCGGCCCTTGCCACCGTGCGATGTAGGAAAACATTATACAGAATGTTTCTTTCACGTCAAAGGGTGATTTTCTCCGGCATTCTCGGTAGACTTACCGCCTCCTCCTCGAGGATGCCACATTGAACAGGATCTCCGCCTCCCCCTCGAGGGCGGCGCATTGGGAAAGGTCTCCCGAATCCCCTCCGCTTAGCGGCCGCGCGAAGTTCCTATGAGTGCTCTTCGTCTTCGGGGTTGTGGTGGCCTTCCGGGGGTGGACGTTCACTCCCACAACAGGGAGAGCACGTCCATCTCGTCCAGCAAGCAACCCTCGAGGACGTGGGCCGCGGAGCGGTTCAACTCGTGGGGGAGGGAGAAGGCCGCGTAGGATATCCGCCCTTTCTCCAGGGCGAGATGGCAGCATGTCTCCCCCTCGGGGCCCTCGCAGCGCCCGAAGCCCTCGCCCCGCCCCCCGCGGCCCCTCTTCACCAGCAGCGGGCCGTTGGGGAAATCCTCGAGTATCCGCTTGATGGCCGCCAGGGAGCAGGTCACCTCCCCCGCCCTCAAGGCCAGCATGCGGCGGAACATCCCGGCGTCAGCGGGAGCCTTCTCCATTTCCCACCCCAAGACGGCATAAACACCCGGCTCCTCCCTTCTCGCGTCCACGCCGAGGCCGGCCGTCCTGGCCAGCGGTCCCACCCAACCGCTGACCTCCGCCTCCACGGTAAGGCGGCGGGATCTCTTTTCGGCCCACCCGGGCACGGGAAGCGACTTCACGCGAGGCGATAACTCCCGCCACTTCCCGACAACCGATTCCAGTTTCTTGATAAATGCCGCCGCTTCCTCCACGGGAAAATCCTCTCCGACGCCACCCGGGACGATCCATCCCCTTCCCCGAGGATCGCCCAGCCATCCCTCCAGCCCCTCCTCCAGCTCCCCCAGCAACCCTTCGCACCTCGCGGCGGCGCGCCGCCTTCCGAGGGTGGAGGCGACGGCCTCCATCCATCGCAGGTGGCCCAGCGCCCTCGCCGCTTCCAGGAGCACGGCGCGGAGGGCGAGGGCGGCCACGGGTACCTTCAGCCCCCTC
>CAZQFX010000065.1:0-15624 GCA_964592775.1 uncultured Actinomycetota bacterium | reverse complement strand
CTTCGTAGCGGATTATGTAGAATTGGGGGAGAAAACCGGGTTCTGGCCGTTGCTCTGAATATGAGCGATGCCCACAGAAGTCCACGCCTCTTGAAAAGCTTGAGCCATTCCGCGAATATCAGGCGCATCTTCACCCCCAGGATCCCAGGCGAGAGGTGACCTCGAGAAAGCGCTTCTCCAGGGAGACGCCCTCGCTCTCGACGGCGAAGACGGATATCCCGCTCTCCACCAGGCGGCGGTTCAGCCCGGCGGCGACCGCGTCCAGGGCGGCCCCCGGCTCGGCGGATATCGTCACAATCAGGGCTCCGCCCGCCCTTTCCACCTGCTCGACGCCGGGGCGGCCCCTCAAAAGTGCGGCGGCGTCATCCTGGCGGTCACAGCGGATGCGCACCCTCGGGTGCCCGGTGCGCGCGATGTCCGCGACCGGGCCCTGCATGAGGATACGGCCCCCGTCGATGATGGCCACGTGGTCGCACGTCTTCTGCACCTCGTCCAGGAGGTGGGACGAGAGAAAGACCGTCCTCCCCTCCCCTGCCAGCGCCTTTATCATCTCCCGCAGCTCCTCGATCCCGGCCGGATCCAGTCCGTTCATCGGCTCGTCGAGGATGAGGAGGAGCGGATCCGCGATGAGGCAGCGCGCTATGCCCAGGCGCTGTCGCATGCCGGCGGAGTAGGTCTTTGCGCGCTCGTCGGCGCGGTCCGCGAGCCCGACCCGCGCCAGAGCCAGGTCGATGCGCATATGGGCCTCGGGCCCGCGCGCCGCGGCGATGACGCGCAGGTTCTCGCGGCCCGTAAGGTGGGCATGGAACCTCGGCTCCTCGATGATGGCGCCGACGCGGGCAAGCGCGGCCGAACGTTCCCGGGGCATGGAGCGGCCGAATATGCGGAAATCACCGCCGTCGCGCCGCGTCAGGCCCAGAAGCAGGCGGATGAAGGTGGTCTTGCCCGCGCCGTTCGGGCCGACGAAGCCGAAGGCGCTGCCGGTGGGGACACTCAAGTCCACGCTGTTGACCGCGGTGAGGTCGCCGAATCGTTTCGTGAGCCCGCTCGTCTCTATGGCCGCGCCATCTGCGGTGTAAGCGCTCGGGCCGGGCGCTTTCATGCGTATCCTCCCTCGGTCCGGTCCCCCACGAGATCTCCTTGAGCACGTCTCTCGTGATGAGCTTCTGCTGCTGTGATTCTACCACCCCGCGCGATGTCAGGGAGTATGCAGGAACTCGGGTACCCTCACGCGCATGATCGCGGTGGACGATTCCTCATCCCCGCAATGGACAAGCCTCGAAGACGGCCCACCGGCCATCGGGCGACCACGGTCCGAGGAGAAGACTATGCGGCCGGTGGCCGCGTTCCAGCACGAACCGGGGAGGTTCACGCTGCCGCAATCTGCCTCGTCCAGAAGCTCGGATGCGGACCTGCTCTCCGGACCGAGCAGATACAGACCGGCCGGCCCGTCGTTGCAGCCGCCGTGAAAGGGGGTGAAGAGCACCGTGTTTCCGTCCGTGGAGAAGGCGGGATTATGGGCGCTTTCGGGATAATGCGGTGTAAAGACAAGCTCCCCCGTTCCCTCCCGCGGGGTTTCCGGGGCGGCCTCCTCGTCTTGGGCCGGTACGGTCGCCTGATGCACGCAGCCGGGAAGGAGCGCGACGATAAGCCAGAGGGCGGCCATGGCCTTGACAGCGCGGCTCCCCGTATCCCTGCTAGGTCTGGTATCCGGGGTCTCCGGGGAAAAGGAGCCTGATCCTGCCATCCTCGAAGCTGACCTGGGGCGCGATGGCGGGGATATCCCTCCCCTGCGTTGAAGTCAAAGCATCCTCGACACTCGAGAAGCGCGCAAGGGCCATGATGTTTATCACCGTCGGGGGGAGCATGGCGAACGTCCCGCTCTCGTTCCTCTCCAGGGCTTCCCGGGGGACGATCCAGAGGTGAGCGGTCGTCTCGACGCTGTCGTGAAGCGCATCCTGATGGGGTGGCGCGGGGGCCAGAAAAAAACGGGTGTCGAACCGGATGGGCGAGAGCTCCGGGGTGATCCAGTGCGCGAAATATACCAGGCGGTCGGCCGCCAGTTCCAGGCTCTCTTCCGCTATCATGTCTGCAAATGACAGCCGCCCCCCTATAACCTCTTCGCGCAGGGAAGCGAACCGCGCCGCACCCTCACCCCGGAGCGAAACCAGCTCTCCCGAAGCCTCGCGCGCGAGCAGAACGCCGGCCTCCTCGAAGGTCTCCCTTATGCCCGCGACGAAGAATCCCAGGGCTCTGGAGGGGCTGGGCGCGTCCGCGATGATGGAGGCGGCGCTCTCGGGGCGGAACGACCCGCACAATCCGGTCATGGCCTCATCGTGATCGCATTCCTCCACTATCCCTCCGGGGAACACGTGCATGTCCGCGGCGAAATCGCTCCGCGCATGCCTTCTCACCATGAGCATCTCGATGCCGTCCCGGTCGGCGGCATCGCGCAGAAGGATCACCGATGCGGCGTCTTTGGGAAATGCCGGCAATTAAGGAAGCTCCTTCCTGTGCCTTTCAGGGTACCTATATCGGTTTCCCGACGCCATTATCTTACCATCCTTCGGCAATGTCACCGCACCGGATCCAGGGCCGTGCACGGGATTCCACCACGGTCCTGCGGCGGCCGGGTGTTCTCGTGCCATTCTCGCCCGCGTCCCTTTAACGCAAACTGGTGCGCGGCGGTGCGCTTTCGCAGCGCCCTATGTATAATAGGGAACTGTTGGAATATCCGCAGGGACGGTTGAAAACCGCACGAGTATTCGGTCGGGGTGTGGCGCAGTTTGGTCAGCGCGCTGCGTTCGGGACGCAGAGGTCGGAGGTTCAAATCCTCTCACCCCGACCATTTTTCTACCTTCGCGAGAGGCAGACACAGGGGGAGGTACACAAATGACCACGCCGCTCGGGGGTATCCGCATTCTGGGCCTTTCCCAGCTCCACCCCGGTCCGCTGTGCACCGTGGCGCAGCCCGCCTCGACGCGCCTCCGTAGAGATTGCGGTTATCCAGTCTATCGGATAAAATACGCCCAAGTTATGTTCATTTTCTTGCTTGCTTGCTTGGGGGACAGCACCCATGGTCAACATCCTGGGGATAGCGGGTAGCCCGCGCCTTACCGGGAACACGGCCGCCCTCCTCGACGAAGCCCTCAAGGGGGCCAGGGAGGCCGGGGCTACCGTAAACAAGATAATCGTCTGCAAGCGGGATATCTTTCCCTGCCAGGGGTGCGGAGACTGCGACAAGACGGGCGGGTGCTCCATCGACGACACCATGAACAAGATCTACAAACACACCACCTCCGCTCACGGCATCATCATGGCCGCGCCGGTCTACTTCAACTCGCTGAACGCGCAGACCAAAGCGCTTATCGACCGCCATCAATGCATCTGGGCCCGCAAGGTGCTCCTCAAGCAGGAGGTCAGCGATCCCAAGACCAGGCACGCCAAGCGCGGCCTCTTCCTCGCCACCGCCGGCGTCGACAACCCCCGCGCCTTCGACGGAGCCCTCAAGGTCATGGACATGTTCTTCGACGTGCTGGACATCAAGTACTACGAACGGCTCCTCTTTTTCCGCATCGACAAGAGAGGGGCCGTCAAGAAACACCCCACGGCGCTGCGAGACGCCCATATCGCGGGAGAACACCTGGTGATGGAGATATCCCGCAGCCTGGGTGAGACGGTGGACTAGGCCGGCCTCGGGAAAGGCACCCGGACATCCCGGCCGGTGCGTGGCGTCGGTGCCATCCGGCAAGCTATAATAGTAGATTATCAGTTATATTAGGAGGTTTTATAATGCCGGAGATAACCCGGTTGACCCATCTTTCCAGCAAGTCCGGGTGAGCGGCCAAGATGGGTCCGGAGGACCTGGAGAAACTGTTGCGCCGGCTGCCCTGGGGTGACATGCGCCGGGAGATCCTGGTGGGGCTGGAGACCCCCGACGATGCCGCCGTATTCATGCTCGACGAGGAAACGGCCCTGGTGCATACCGTGGATTTCTTCACCCCCATCGTGGACGACCCCTATCTCTTCGGGCAGATAGCGGCGGCCAACGCCCTGAGCGACATCTACGCCATGGGGGGCACGCCCCTCACGGCCATGAACATCGTCTGTTTCCCCTGCTCCCTGGGGATGGATATCCTGGCCGGGATACTCGAAGGAGGACTGGCCAAAGTAAGGGAGGCCGGAGCCGTCCTTTTGGGCGGCCACACCGTTGACGACGAGGAGCCGAAATACGGCCTGGCGGTCACCGGCAGGGTGCACCCCGGACGCATCATGACTTGCCTGGGCGCCGAGCCCGGCGACCTCCTCGTGCTGACCAAACCGTTGGGGACGGGTATACTCGCAACCGCGCTGAAGGGAGACTTCATCGTCGAGGAGGAGATGAGGGAGGCGATAGAGGGCATGGCCGGCCTCAACGCGGAAGCTTCCCGGGCCGCCCTGCTGGCCGGGGCACATGCCTGCACCGACGTGACCGGTTTCGGGCTGTTGGGACACCTCGCGAACATGCTCCCCGATAGCGGCCTCGGTTGCGAGGTCCGCGTCTCGAGCCTGTCCGTCTATGCCCATGCACGCGAGATGGCGGGGATGGGCACTGTCCCGGCGGGGACACACCGGAACCGCGACTTCCTGGAGGGGAAAGTGGGCCTGCCGGCCGGATTGGACGGGGTAGACCGCGACCTGCTCTTCGACCCCCAGACCTCGGGCGGGCTCCTGGTGGCCCTTCCCACGCAAGGCCTGGAGGTCTTCGCGCGGGAGATGGGCGGAGACGAAGGCTGGGCGGAGATAGGGAGGTTCGTGGAGAGCGCGTCTCCCCTGCTTGGAGTGCTTCTATGACATTGGAGGAATGCCGGAAGCGGGAGGCAGCGCTCATGATCATGGTATCCGGGTAAGCTTTTCACCATTTGCCGTCTATCGCTGCCCGTTGGGTGCGACCGCCACTCAAGATCGGAGCGTACCGGCGATGAAGCCCGGGGTGGCAAGTGCCGATTCGCCGATACCGGCGTGCATGGGTCAGACTGAAACAGATGCGTTCGAGGAGGCATGATGGGAGAATTATTGGACGCGCGGGGCCTGGCCTGTCCCGGGCCGGTGGTGCGCACCAGGGGCGCCCTCAAGGCGGGAGCCCATGAGCTGGAGGTGCTGGTGGACAACCCCACCGCGCGCGACAACGTCTGCCGCTTCGCGTCCTCCCAAGGGTGCCGGGTGGAGGTCGCGGAGGAGGGGCGGGATTTCAGGATCGCCATCTCGCGCGAGGCTGAAGGTACCGAGACACCGCGGCCATCCGCTGCGGAGACCGAGCAACGTATCGTTGTCATACTCTTGTCGGATGTCATGGGGCGCGGGGACGACGAGCTGGGTAGGGTGCTGCTCAAGGCTTTCCTCAACACCTTGCTTGAAAGCGACCCCCTCCCCTGGAGGATGGTGCTCTTCAACCGCGGCGCCATGCTGGCGGTGGAGGGCGAGGCCACGGTGGAGGCGCTGTCCAAGTTGCATGAGGCAGGCGTGGAGATACTGGTATGCGGCACCTGCCTGGATTACTTCTGTGTAAAGGAGAGGCTGGCGGTGGGCGAGGTCAGCAACATGTACGAGATCCTTTCCACCATGCAGGTCGCCACCAACACCCTCACCATCTGATTTACAAGGTTACCTCAGCCAGGATAAGCAATAAGAAACGGGTTAGATCAATAGGTCCTTCTCCCAGAAGTGTGGGTAGAGAGATGCAAGTGATTTAGCGCCAGTACGGAAAAGAGCTAGTAGTTAAGGTATGGGTAAACCATCGCACATCAAATGCCATCCGGATTGCCCACACTTTATGGCGAAGAGCCATCATTATTGAGAGCATTTATGGAATCCATTTCATGCCAGAGCATCCATCCGATCCTTCAACCTATGTTACGTGGACTCCTCAAGAAGGAGTCAAGTAACAGCTCAATTGACATTAATCTACTTGTAGATTATTCTACTTGTAGATACATAAATAAGAGGAGGTGGTTGGGTGTCAACGGTCACGGTTCGCATACCAGAGGACAAGCGCGATGAGCTCAAGGTGATCGCCAGCCTGGAGAAGAGAAATATAAAGGAGGTTCTGACGGAGCTGATCGACGAGTACGTCGAGAGGCACCGCGAGACCCTAGAACTGCTCTCGAAGCCCGAATGGGTGGAAGTCATCCGCAAGGGCAAGGGAGAGGTCGAGAAGGGCGTGAAGGGAAAGGCCCTGGATGAGCTGGCGGATTGAGGTCAAGCCGGCGGCCGAAAAGCAGTACCGCAGGCTTGATAAAAAGGCCAGGGCAAGGATAAAGGAAGCGCTCTACGACCTGGAGGAAACCCGCAACCCGTTTCATCACAAGAACGTCGGGGCGCTCACCGGAGAATTGCACGGGGACTATCGCATGAGGGTCGGCGAATGGAGGGTCCTCTTCACCCCCGACACGGAATCAAAGACCCTGTACGTCTACGCCATCCTTCCCCGCGGCGAAGCCTATAGATAGCCCTGTTCCCTCGAGGTGCCTGGCATTATCACTTCATAGATCATGTCAAGTCGTACATGTAACGTCCTGCCTCGATACCCGCGATGGCGGTCGGCCTGATTAGCGTTTACACTATATCTCGATGGAAAAGAAAGTCTACCTGCGGAGCCTGTCCTCGGTGAACGACCTCATCCAGGCCGTTTACCGCAGCCGCAAGCTGGGCGGAGGGGTGCCGCGCGAGCTGGTCACCGAGGCCTCCCGCGTGGTGCTGGACGGCGTGCGCGAGGCCATCATGGCAGCCAGGGACGAGATGTCCCTGGGGAAGATCAGGACGGACACCGACGAACTGGTCACCCTGGTGGAGAAAGAGGTCGAGGAGAGGATGCACAAGAGCCTGAGGAGGGTGATCAACGCCACCGGAGTGGTCGTCCATACCAATCTGGGCCGCTCACTCCTCTCCCGGGCCGCCCTAGAGGCGGTGGCCGAGGCCGGGGAGCATTACAGCAACCTCGAGTTCGAGCTCGAGGACGGCTCGCGCGGGTCCCGCCAGGCCCACCTCCGCAAGCTGCTGTGCGAGCTGACCGGCGCCGAGTCGGCCCTGGTGGTGAACAACAACGCGGCGGCGGTGCTGCTGGCCCTCACCGCCCACGCCGCCGGCGGGGAGGTCATCGTCAGCCGCGGGCAGCTCATAGAGATCGGCGGGTCCTTCCGGCTGCCGGACGTCATGGCCCAGAGCGGCGCGCGCCTGGTCGAGGTGGGCACGACCAACAAGACCTACCTGGATGACTACCGCCGGGCCATCACCAGCGACACGGCCATGATCATGCGCGCCCATCCCAGCAACTACCGCATCATGGGTTTCACCGCCGAGGCGGACACGAAGGAACTCGCCGCCCTCGCGCGCGAATACGAACTGGTCTTCCTGGACGACCTGGGGAGCGGCGTGTACGTCGACATCTCACAACACGGCCTTACCTACGAGCCGACCATTACGCGCTCCCTCGAGGACGGGGCCGACCTCGTCTCTTTCAGCGGGGACAAGCTCCTGGGGGGGCCGCAGGGCGGTATAGCGCTCGGCCGGTCCGACCTGGTGGAGGCCATGGCCAGGCACCCCCTCGCCCGGGCGCTGCGGGTGGACAAGCTGACTATCGCGGCCATGGAGGCGACCCTGCGCCAGTACCTGGACCCGGAGCGGGCGGTCAGGGAGATCCCCACCCTGGCCATGCTCACCGCCGACCCCGAGGCCCTGCGCAAGAGGGCGAAGGGGCTGGCGAAGAAGATCGCGGCGGAGAGCGGCTTCGAGGCCGAGGTCGTCGAGGACGTCTCGCGTGCCGGCGGGGGCGCCCTCCCCATGGAAGACCTCCCCACCTGGACCGTCGCCGTAACCTCACCCGACCACAGCGCGAACGCCATCGAAGCCGGGCTGCGGGGGGCGGAACCGCCCGTCATCTGCCGCATAAAGGAGGACCGCGTCATCCTGGACATGCGCACCGCGCGCGACGGCGAGGTCGACCTCATAGTGGAGGCCTTCAAGGGCATCGGCACGGCGGAGGAGCCGGAAACGCGGGAGTGACGCACCCATCCGCCCGGCATGCGCAACGCCGGACAAACGGGATCCACCGGGACCGCGGACCGGGCACCGGCGGAAACAGGAGATAACGGCGGAAGCTCCCCCGGAGATTATCATGAAGAACTTCATCATCGGCACGGCCGGACATATCGACCACGGAAAGACGGAGCTGGTCAAGGCCCTCACCGGCACGGATACCGACCGCCTCAAGGAGGAGAAGGAGCGCGGCATCTCCATCGAGCTGGGCTTCGCGGAGATCGAGCTGCCCGGCGGGACCATCGCCGGCGTGGTGGACGTGCCCGGCCACGAGCACTTCGTGAAGAACATGCTCGCGGGCGCTACCGGGTTCGACATGGTGCTGCTGGTGGTGGCCGCGGACGACGGGGTGATGCCGCAGACGGTGGAGCACCTGGCCATCGTCGACCTCCTCGGCGTGGAGGACGGCGTGGTGGTCATCACCAAGGCGGACCTGGTGGACGAGGACATGCTGGAGCTGGTGCGCGAGGACGTAGCGGAGGCCGTCGCCGGCACAGTCCTGGAGGAAGCGGAGGTGGTGGTGACCTCCAGCCGCACCGGCCGGGGATTGGACGGGCTCATGGAGGCCGTCGCCGGGGTCGCGGAAAAGGTGCACTTGCGGGACTCCGGGGGGCCGTTCCGCCTGCCCGTGGACCGTGTCTTCACCCTGAAGGGGATCGGGACGGTCATCACGGGTACCCTGTGGGAGGGCAACGTCGCCGACGGCGACGAGGCGGTGATCCAGCCGGGGGAGAGGAAGGTGCGCGTGCGCGACATCCAGGTGCACGGGGAGGACGTGGAGCGCGCTTACGCCGGGCAGAGGGTCGCCTTGAACCTTCCCGGCATCTCTACCGCGGAGATAGAGCGGGGCGACGTCATCGGAACCCCCGGCTACCTTCATCCCACCTTAATGCTCGACGCCACGCTGGCCATCATCGAGAGCGCTCCGCGCGCCCTGAAGAACCGCGCGCGCGTTCGCCTCCACCACGGCACCAGGGAGGTGATGGCCAGGGCCGTGCTTCTCGGGGGCCGGGAGGAGCTGCGTCCGGGAGAGGAGGCCTACGTGCAGTTCCGCCTGGAGAGACCGGTCATCGCGCTCTACGGCGACCGTTACATCCTGCGCAGCTATTCCCCCGTCACCACCATAGGAGGCGGGCGGGTGCTCGATTCCCGCCCCAGGAAACACCGCCACCACCAGTCCTTCGTGCTCGACAGCCTGGAGAAACGCGATCAGGGCGAGCCGCATGAACTGGTGCTTCTGGTGGTGCAGGAAGGCGGGCTGCCCCTCTCCTACCGCGAGCTGCTCACGAGCACGGAGATGGGGGAGGAGCGCCTCAAACCGGCCTTGGAGGAATTGCTCTCACGGGCGGAACTTATGGAGATCGCGGGAGACAGCGGCCCCCTGTACATAACGCCGGCCCTCCTGGCGGGGCTGACGGAGCGCATGGCCGCGATAACCGGCGAGTTGCACGAGGCCAACCCCCTCAAGCCGGGGGTGGAGAAAGAGGCCCTACGGCAGCGCATGGGCGCGGGCATGGTCGCGGAAGTCTTCGAGGCCCTGCTGCGCCACGCCGTTTCAGCGGGCAGGCTCGAGGTGGAAGCGGGCCGCGTGCGCATCGCCGGCATGGGCAGATCTCTTTCCACAAAGGAGCGCGAGCAAAAGGGACGGCTGCTGCGGGCTGTCAGCGAGGGTGGGTTCAGCCCGCCCATGTTCAAGGAGATGATGGAGACGTCCGGGCTGAACAGGAACAAGCTCCGCGACATCCTGGTGATGCTCCTGGAGGAAGGCGAGATAGAACAGGTCAACCCGGACTATTTCCTGGCGCGCGGAAAGATCGCCGATGCCGAGAAGAGCATCCGCTCCCGTCTGGCCGAGAGGGGCAGGCTGGGGGTAGGGGACGTGAGGGAGATGCTGGGGGCGAGCCGCAAGTACGCCATCCCCCTGCTGGAGTATTTCGACCGCAACCGGGTCACCAGGCGCGACGGCGACTTCCGCATCCCCTACTGAGGCTGCTGTCCCCCTTGGGGTCAGGCCTGGAACGGGATTCGTTCCCTCGTTTAAGGTCTGGGAGGCTGCTGGACAATCCCGGGGTGCCACATGGCGTTCGGACTCCTTCAGCATCCAGCTATGGTATACACAACAGGCCCCTGCCCTGAAAATACACTCTCCGATACCATATGTTGCGCCCTGGTCGGGGGAGATTTTCGTCCCCGCTGGTGTCGCGGCCGCGCGACATGGATGACTGACCCCAAAGATGTTGCGTTATAATGTTGACTTGGAGGTGCATCCGTCCTGGTGGGCGGCCCGGTCTTCAAAACCGGTGCGGTGTCGTAACGGGCGCCGGGTAAGTTCGATTCTTACGCATCTCCGCCATCTATTCTCGCTTTGGTGCCAGGCGCGAAAAACGAAAAAGAGGAGTAATTGCCGAAGCGGGTGCCCGGCACGAAAAACGTTAGTGTGTTAGCGGGATCCCGCTCATCCGGCGCCTTTCCTCACCCCCATCAGCATTCCTTATATAATATATAGATCATGAACACCAAAAGTTTGCGTATATTCGTGGAGGTGGCCGAAACCGGCAGTTTCTCCGCCGCGGCGCGCAACCTGGGGCTCACCCAGCCGGCGGTCAGCTTCCAGATCCGCACCCTGGAGAAGGAATTCGGCAACACCCTCATCGACCGTTCCACGGCCCGCAACCGGCTCACGGAGGCAGGGGATTCCTTCCTGCGCCATGCCCGCGGCATCCTCGAGGTGGAGGACGAGCTGAGAAGGGACATGGAGGGAAGGCGTAGCGAGGTAGGCGGCCCCGTCACCATAGCCGCGAGCAGCATACCGGGCGAATACATCATGCCCCGTATCCTGGCCCACTACCGGGAACGTTATCCCCTGGCCGACCCGCGCCTGGATATCCTGGATTCCGCCAAGGTTCTGGAGAGGGTGCGGGCCGGCGAAGTCGACCTGGGTTGCGTGGGCATGCGGGAGGAGGACGACAGGCTGCGCTACGGGCCGCTCTGCGAGGACCGCCTGACCTTCATCGCGCCTCCGTCCCACCCCCTTTCCCGGAAGCGCAACGTGAAAACGGAGGATCTGGAGGGGATCACGTTCATCTACCGCGAGGAGGGTTCCGGTACCCGTTCCCACATGCTTAGGATCCTCGCCGAGCTGGGCCTGGAAAGGGGGCTCGAGGCCGCGGTGATCCTGGGCAGCACCATGGCCGTCATCCAGGCCGTCGCGGCGGGTGAAGGGATCTCGATCGTCTCCCTCTGGGCGGCCGACACATACGTCCGGTCGGGAGAGGTGGCGGCGCTCAGGCTCGAGACGCGGGGGCTCTCGCGGGATTTCCATTACGTCCTGCTGTCCCGGCGCCCCCTCTCCGCGGCGACCGCCGCCCTCCTGAAGCTCCTGGAGGAGGAGCGTCCGCACCTCGAACAGAGGCTGAAGACCATCTCATCTTGACACCTTCGTGACCTCTCGATTCTATGGGTTGGGCTCTTTGGTTGCATCCCCCGGCTCCATCCATCCCGCAAATGGGGGAATGGGAGAGGCTGCCGCACAAACCCTGCGTCAGACATATTGCTCTCAACATATTCACCGAAATGGCCCATTATTGACAACTCGCCCTCCATTTTGATGCCTGTTTTGCCGCGATATTGGGAGAGCTAGATTCGTACCAGGTTTATGCAACGGGCTCGGGATGGTTGGGATTATTATCGGGAACAGAGGGGGGACGGGAAATCCCGCCGGAGGGCCGATACCAGATGTGAAATATGGTACGCCGCTGCGTTCCTCACCACAAGTTCCGGGCCGACCCCGACGGCATGCCCATCCCGTTTAACCCTGCGGATCCACGCGTTCTTCGATGCCCTTCATGGAAGGTTCGAGGTCTGGCGTGGCATACACCTGCCCGTCGGGATCGACCATCACGACCTGCGCGCCCTCCACGCCCTGGGCCCAGTCCATCCCCCGCGGGTATCCCAGGATGAAGGCGGTGGTGGACATGGCGTCCGACCAGGCGCCGTCGGGGCCCCCGATGACGGTGACGGCTATCGCGCCCGTCGCGGGGTACCCGGTGCGCGGGTCCAGTATGTGATGGTAGCGGGCGCCCTCGTAGTCGAAGTAGCGCTGGTTGTCGCCCGACGTGCTCATGTAAGTCCGGCCGGGGATGGTGAAGGTCGCCAGGTATCCCTCGCCGCGGGGGTTCGATATGGCCATCAACCAGTCGGGACCTCCGGCCGCCTCGGGTTTATCCCCCGTGGTGAGGCTGGTGCTGATCATGTCAACGATCCCCGCCTCGACGCCATGGGAAGACAGCGCCTCCTCCGCCTCGTCTATGGCGTATCCCTTGGCCAGGCCGCCCAGGTCGATGGCCATACCCTCGCGCGAGAAATACACGCTGTGCACCGCTTCATCCAGGACCAGCTTATCCGCGCCCACCAGCTCCAGGGCCCGGTCTATCTCCTCCTGTGCGGGGGGGGGCTCACCCCTCTCGCCGCGCCCGATCACGTCCCATACGTCCACCAGGGGCGCCACGGTAATGTCGAAGACCCCTCCGCTGGCCCGGTATATATCCATCCCCGTGGAGATCATCTCCCACAGGTCCCCGGACACCACCACCGGCCCGGCTGCGGCCACCGCGTTCAGGCGCGATATCTCGCTCTCGGGATGATAGCGGTTGGCGATCCCCTCGACGCGGAACAGCTCCCCGAAGGCGGCGTCCACCGCTTCCTCCACCTGGGACGCATCCTCGCCGTACGCGGTAATGGTGATGTAATCGTCGAGGACGTATTCCTGCCGCTTGAAGGGCTCGATGGAATAGCCGGCGCTTTCCGCGCCGCCCTTTCCGCCCACCCAGCGGGTCACGAGTGCCAGGGGGATGAGTACCAGGACGGCGATAACGATGACGACCAGCGTGTCCCGCCGGTTCTTCCATCCCAGGTCTTTCTCGTCGCAAGCGTTACGGTTATTCACGCAAGAAAGTATAGCACCCGGGATCAAACGCCGGCATGCGGGAGCTTACGAGGTCTCGATAGTGCCCTTGTCCCTTTCCAGGAAGCGCGTAATATACCTCAGCACCAGCTCGAGCATGAGGATGAAGATGGCGGCGATACCCAGCGACTGCGCCATGATGATGATCCCCGGCATCTCCAGCATGAAGAACTCCCTGAACCAGGGTACAAGCAGGACGCCGACAAAGGACCCGGCCATCGCCGCCACCAGGGTTCCCCTCCAGGACAGCAACGGGCGCGAGAGGTAAGCGAGCACCGCCAGCCCCACCAGGGTGAGTACGATGACCGCCACCGTACGGAATTCCTCCAGGCTCGCGCCGTGAGCTCTGGACATGGCGTTGGCCGTGTAGGTGGCGGCCGCCGCGATGAACCCCGCTGGCACGGCGAAATACAACACGCGCCGCAACAATCCCGGCCGGTAGCGCTGCTTGCTGGGAGCAAAGGAGAGGACGAAAGCGGGTATCCCGATGGTCAGGGAACCCACCAGGGAGATATGGCGCGGCAGGAAAGGATAGGGCCAGGCGATGATGGCGATCCCCACCGCCAGCAGTGTGGCATAGACGGTCTTGGTGATAAAGAGGTTGGCCACCCTCTCTATGTTGGCCATCACGCGCCGCCCCTCGGCAACCACGCGAGGCAGGGTGGAGAACCTGCTGTCGAGCAGCACCAGTTGGGCGACGGACTTGGTCGAGGGGGCTCCGGAGCCCATGGCGATACCCATGTCCGCGTCCTTGAGGGCCAGGGTGTCGTTCACCCCGTCCCCGGTCATGGCCACAACGTGGCCACCGGACTGCAGCGCACGCACCATCATGCGTTTCTGCTCCGGCACCACGCGGCCGAAGACCGTGCGCTCGTGCATGACTTCGGAGAGATCCTCGAGGTCCTCGGGAAGCTCGCGGGCGTCCACCGGCTCATCCGCCTCCGGCACGCCGACGCGTTCCGCCACCGAGCCCACCGTGCGCGGATTGTCCCCGGAGATAACCCTGATGCCCACCTCCTGGTCCAGGAAATAACGTAAGGTATCCGCGGCGTCGGGGCGGACTTTCTCCTCTATCACCACCAGCGCCGCGGGCTCGAGATGCCCGGGCAGCCTTTCCTCCGTCACCGCCTGCGCGGCCCGGGAGAGCAGGAGGATGCGCAGGCCTGAGCGCGCCAGGGAATCGGCCCTGTCGCGCAGGGAGTTCTGCGGAGCGTCCCCCAGGAGCACTTCGGGCGCTCCCATCACCCACGCGCCGTGCCCCTCGAAAGAGGCCGCGCTCCACTTGCGCGCGGAGGAGAATGGCACGGTGGCCTCCACCTTCCAACCCGGTGGCGTGGGGAAGGCGGCCTCTATCGCCGCCAGGGTGGTGTTCTCGGCGGGAGACGCGGCGGCGAAAGCGGCAAGGACCTCGTCCAGGTTATCCTCTCCGTTCACGGGCTCCAAGCGGCCGAATTCCGGCACACCCTCGGTGAGCGTACCGGTCTTATCCAGGCAGATGACGTCCACCCTCGCCAGCCCCTCGACGGCCGGCAGTTCCTGTACCAGGACCTTGCGGCGCGCGAGGGCTATGGCGCTCACCGCGAACACCAGGCTGGTGAGCAGCACCAGCCCCTCGGGCACCATGCCCACCACGCCGGCCACCGTGGCCATGATGGAGTCGTCGAAATTTCTGTCGGCGAGGAGCTGGCTTACGGCCAGGAGGACCGCGGCCGGGATCATGATATAGGTGATATAGCGCAGGATGGTGTTGGTGGCGTCGCGCAGCTCGGATCTCACCTCGGTGTAATGCCTTGCCTCCGAGGCGAGTCTCTGGGCGTAGGCGTCCTCCCCCACTGCCGTCGCCCTGAACCTCCCGGAACCGGCGGACACGAAGCTCCCGGAGAGCAGGCTGTCGCCCGGCTTTTTTGCTACCGGAACCGATTCCCCGGTGAGCAGCGATTCGTCCACCTCCAGCCCCTCCGAGGCCAGCACCGAGCCGTCCACCAGTATCTGGTCGCCGGCCTGTAGCTCCAGGAGGTCGTCGAGGACGATTTCCTCGCGCGAGACCTCGATGGATTCACCTTCCCGGAAGACCCGGGCCCTGGGGGCGCTCAGCAGCGAAAGGCGGTCGAGTGTCTTCTTTGCACGCAGTTCCTGTACGACACCGATGAGGGTGTTGAATACCAACACGCCGGCGAAGAGCGCGTCCCTGAGGGGGCCGATGACGACCACCACCACCGCCAGCGCTCCCAGAAGGGCATTGAAGCGGTTGAAGACGTTCGTCCGAATGATGGAGGCCAGGGAGCGGCTGCTTTTCTCCCTTACCCTGTTTACCTTGCCCTGGGCGATCCTCTCCCTGACCTCGCCCTGGCTGAGGCCTCGCACCTCGAACGAAGCCTCCTCCGCGGGCGAAGCGTCCAACCGCCCGGGGTCGATCCCTTCCCTCCCGGTATCGATCTTTCTCTCTCCCATCCCGCTCCTCGCCGTTCCCCGATAGACGGGACTTGCCTTGCTCCTCCCTATTGTTGCATAAAACCACGTGTGAAGGGGGGACGGATGCGATCTGGCATCAAACCCGGAACTTGCCTGATGTATCTTTTCCTTACTGG
>CAZQFX010000064.1:0-15911 GCA_964592775.1 uncultured Actinomycetota bacterium | reverse complement strand
TCATGCGCATCGCGGAGGACTCCGACATCCCCTGCCGGGAAAAGGACCTGGCGCGCACCGACCTCTACACCGCCGGCGAGGCCTTCTTCACCGGAACGGCGGCCGAGGTGGTGCCCATACGCGAGGTGGACGGCCGCGTCATAGGGGAGCCGGGCCCGGTAACGCGGCGCATCCAGGACAAATTCTTCGAGATCGTCAAGGGCCTGGAGAAGGATTACGAATACTGGCTGGATTACGTGGACTAGCTTTCGCGAACGCCCCTCAAAGCGTGGGTTTTCCGGAGGATGAGCATTGGCTGACAGCGAAGTGAGATTGTACGACACCACGCTGCGCGACGGCGCGCAGATGGAGGGCGTGTCCCTGTCGGTGGAGGACAAGCTGAAGATCCTCCGCCGCCTGGACGATTTCGGCTTCCATTATGTGGAATGCGGGTATCCCGCCTCCAACCCCAAGGACGCGGAGCTCTTCCTGCGCCTGCCGGAGGTGGAGCTCAAGCACGCCGTGCCGGTGGCCTTCGGCGCCACCCGCAAGGCGATGATCGGGACGGACAAGGACCGCGGCCTGGAGGAGCTCCTGCGGGTGGAGACCGGGACCATCTGCATAGTGGGCAAGACATGGGAGCTGCACGTGCGCACCGTCCTACGCACCCAGTTGGACGAGAACCTGTACATGATCGCGGACACCGTGGATTACCTGAAGCGCCGCGACCGCGAGATCATCTACGACGCGGAGCATTTCTTCGACGCCTACAAGAGCAATCCCGCCTATGCCATGGAGACGGTAAAGGCGGCGGTGGAGGCGGGGGCGGACTTGGTGTGCCTCTGCGATACCAACGGCGGAACCCTTCCCTGGGAGGTGCGGGATATCGTATATGCGGTGAGGGACGAGATCGGCGTACCCATAGGCATCCATGCCCATAACGACAGCGAATGCGCGGTAGCCGTGAGCTTAGTGGCGGTGGAAGAGGGGGCGACGATGGTGCAGGGCACCATAAACGGCTACGGCGAGAGGTGCGGCAACGCCAACCTGTGCTCGATAATCCCCGCCCTGGCGTTGAAGATGGGCCTGCCGGTGGTACCGGAGGAGGACCTGAGAAGCCTGACCGAGCTCTCCCACTTCGTGAGCGAGATCGTGAACATCAAGCCGAACTCGCACCAGCCCTACGTGGGGCAGAAGGCCTTCGCCCACAAGGGCGGTATGCACGTGAGCGCGGTAACGCGCGAACCCGAGACGTACGAACACATCAAGCCGGAACTGGTGGGGAACAGGCAGCACATCGAGGTCTCTGAGCTCTCCGGCAAGAGCACCATAATCATCAAGGGCAAGGAATTGGGACGCGACCTCTCCCGCGATCCGGAGATAGTACGGGAGATCCTTAACGCGGTGAAGGAGATGGAGCACAAGGGTTACCACTTCGAGGCGGCCGACGGCTCCTTCGAGCTGCTTATGCGGCGCCACCTGGGAATGGACAAGGTTTTCTTCCGCTTGGAGAGCTTCCGGGTGATCATGGAGAAGAGGGAGGACGGCAGGGTGGTCACCGAGGCCACCATCAAGGTGCACGTGCGCGGCAAGAGGATAATCGCCACCGGCGAGGGCAACGGCCCGGTGAACGCCCTGGACACCGCGCTGCGCCTGGCCATCGGCAGGGCCTACCCGGAGCTGGACGACATCGACCTCGAGGACTACAAGGTGCTCATCCTCAACCCCGAGAAGGCCACAGCCGCCGTCACCCGCGTGCTCATCGAGAGCGGCGACGGCGAGAAGACCTGGGGCACCATTGGGGTATCGGAGAACATCATCGAGGCCTCGTGGCACGCCCTGGTGGACTCCATCGAGTACGGCCTTCTGCACCGCAAGGTCCAACCGGAACGCTAATCGGGGATTGCCGGCAATACGGTCGCAGGGGGCAGGACGTTCAACCTGATGGTACCGTTTCGATCCCGTTCCAGGCCTGACCCGAGAATAGCGGCCTGCAATCTTTCCCCCATGGTGTCGCGGCCGCGCGACATGGGTGACTGTCCCCAAAAAGGGAATAAGAATGAAACTGGCGAGGTACGAATATAAGGGACATATCCATTTCGGGATCGTGGAAGAGGGCATTATCCACGAGCTGGTGCGCACGCCCTTCGGCGGCATCGAGAGGCAGGGGCGCACCTGCGGCCTTGACGAGGTGGAGCTGCTGCCTCCCGTCTTCCCCCAGAAGATAGTCGCGGCGGGCCTCAACTACCGCGACCACGCGGAGGAGTTCGGCCTGGAGATGCCCGGCGAACCCGTACTCTTCATGAAACCCCCTTCGGCATTGCTCGCGCACGGCGGAAAGATAGTCTACCCGGAGATGAGCAAGCGGGTGGATTACGAGGCGGAGCTGGTATTGGTATGCGGCAGGGAGTGCCGCAACGTCTCTCCTGAAGAAGCACCCTCCTACGTCCTGGGCTATACCTGCGGCAACGACGTCACCGCGCGCGACCTGCAGGCCAGGGACGGCCAGTGGACGCGCGCCAAGAGCTTCGACACCTTCTGCCCCCTGGGCCCATTCATCGAAACGGACATCGACCCCGGTAACCTGGCCATCGAGCTGAGGCTCAACGGCGAGGCGCGACAGTCCTCCAACACCGCCAACATGGCCTTCAGCCCGGCGGACCTCCTGAGCTTCGTCTCCCGCATCATGACCTTCTACCCCGGCGACGTGATCATGACCGGCACCCCCTCGGGAGTTGGAGAGATGCTCCCCGGCGACACCGTCGAGGTGGTCATCGCCGGCCTCGACCCCCTACGCAACACCGTCGTCTCGCCCTAGACCGGCATCGGCGGCGTCGTCGCGAGGAGCGCAGCGGCGAAGCAACCCCAAGCAACCAACCTTTATTCCCTTCCCTGCACGTGATGAACGTTTGCGTCTCACAAGGCAAGAATATCTCCGGCGTGTCCGATATAAAAAGGGCCGTTGCGATACGAGCGGGCAGGGAGAAAATGGAACTGGATTACAGGCGGGCGATAAGGCTGGCGTTGGGGGAGAAGCGGCTGTGGGCCGCGGGGCTTCTCGCTGCGCTTGCCTTCTCCGAGGCCTGGTGGGTCGTCTTCGGTTGGGGGCCGGAATACCTTGGCGAAAGGTGGAGGAGCGCCCTCGCGGAGCGCCTGGGTGGAGCCGGCGCCCTCGCCGCTTTCGTGATCGCGGCCCTGGCCGCGTTCGTGGTGTTGAAGGGCGCGGGCTATCTCGGGGAGATGGTCCTGGTGCGCCAGGTGGCTGATGCGCGGGCGGAAGGCGCGCCTGGTTTCGGCGAAGCCTTTTCCTCCTCACGCAGCCGCTACATCCCGTTCGCCGCGACCCTGCTACCCTGGGATGCGCTGCGCACGGCGTTGATCTATCTACCCACTCTGATCATCGTCCTGTGGGACCGCTGGGACCCCAACCTCGACCAGGTATTCCTGTATATCGCTGTCATGCTGCTATGGTTCGCCATCCTCGTGGCCGCCTATTTCTTCGGCGGCGTGACCGCGGCGCTGGCGGCGCGCTTCTCCCTGTTGCGCGGGAAAGGGATACCCGATACCTGGCGCGAGGGATGGCGCCTGCTGCGCGGAAACACCGGCGCCTGCCTGCCGGTATGGCTGCAGGCGCTGGCGGCGGACATCATCTTCGTCATCATCGCCTGGCCGCTCTCCGCCCTGCTGCCCTGGGTGGCGAGCCAGATAGCGAACCCCCTATGCTTCGCCCCCATACGCTGGCTCATCCACCTGCTCGCCCTGGCGATCCTGGCGGGCGGCCTGGTCGTCATGCAGACTTTCGTGCAGGTCTTCAAATCCTCACTGTGGACCTTGACCTTCCTCGCGTTGAACGCGGAGCCGGGGCTTGCGGGGGAAGCGGGAGGTCGGGTTCCGGCGTCGCGGGAAGAAGGGGAGGAGACCTTCCAGCCGCCGCTCACGGACATCCCGGACCCCCCTCCGGGGCTTATGCCGTAGACCAGAATGGGTCTACTTGACCACCTTGTATAAAAGCCAGACCACGTCTCCGTCCAGCTTCTCCATACGTTGCAGGCTCAGGCTTATGACGCCCTCCGCCGACTCCAGCTCGGGGGCGATGAACATGGAGCGCAGCTCCGTTCCCCCAACCAGGCAGGGGCTCAGGAGCAGGCTCACCTCGTCGACCAGCCCCTCGCGCAGCAGCACGCCGTTCAAGGTCCCGCCGCAATCGGCGCGCACCACCTTCACCCCGTAGCGCGAGTTGAGTTCCTCCAAGGCGGCGCTCATGTCGACGCGGCCATCGCCGGCGACGATGTAGCCGACCCCGAGCCTTTCGAGGTATGCGAGGTATGCCCGGGGAGTGGAGGTCGAGACCAGGGCCACGGCGTCGCGCCAGTACTGCTCCCGGCGCAGCAGGTGCCATACCCGGATGCGCCCTGCGCTGTCCGGTATCACCAGAAAGGGGAGGGAAGGGTCTGCCTCGCGGCGCGGCGGTTCGCACTCGGCGTCGAGCGCGAGCCAGGTACTCTCGTCGGGGTACCCCGCCATGATGGTGTTGGAGCCGGCCAGGGTGGCCTCCTCGCCGAACGAGGCGGCAACCCCGTAGAACAGCGCCAGGTCCGGGGTGATCCAGTCGAAGCGCCCATCCAGGCTCACCTGGTTATGGATGACGACTCGCGGCAGCATATACCCTCCTAAAGTATTGCTCTCATATTGGTTTACTGCTATCTGAAAGACACAGGGCCTAATATCTTCAACTTGTCTTCAATCCTCGCGATGCGGTCGAAGTCCTTATCTTTATGAAAGAGCAGAAAGCCGTTTTCCAGGGCTATATATGCGATCAGACAATCGGTGATGCCTCTCAGGGTCACGCCTTTCTTCCGGCACCTACGATACAGGCTTGCGGCGGCTACATATGAGTCTATCCCGATGAGAGAGTAAACGGGGAAATCGAGGAGAAGTTCTTTGACCGCCCGGAACTCCCGCTCAGCACGGATTCCAGATAATATCTCGCACAGAATGATGTCCGCGATACACAGATCCTCTTCCGATTCGATCAAAGATCGAAGGACAACGCGATGATAGGATTCCGCGTTGGTGAGGAAATCAATCCAGACCGAGGTATCAACCAGTATCAACGCGCCCGCGCCTTATTTCCGCGAGGTCACCTTCCCAATCGATCTGGCCTTCCAGCTTGAGGATACCCTTACGTTTCTTTCTTGCTACAAGGTCCCTCAACGCCATGTCGACAAGCTCTTTTTTTGTCTTGATGCCGGTCAGCTGCTTCGCTTCCTTCACCAACTCATCGTCGATGACTATGTTCGTTCTCATGACTATCACCTCTATACACATAATATATCATATTTATGTGTATATCAATCCAGGCGGGCTGCCTCAGCCCGCGCCAGAGAGATCCGGTACTCTGGCATCAAGCCTTGTCTGTATTGTAATGATCCGAAGTGACAGCAAGAACCAGACCCCTTGCGGCGTCAAATGAGCGGGCAGACATAGGCGCAGGCGGGCATGATATTATTATCTCCGTTGCCTGCAGGTGTCCGAGAAGAGGGGAGTCAGCAATTGCGCCTCCGTTTCGCGCCCAGCCCGACCGGCTACCTCCACGTGGGGGGAGCGCGCACCGCCCTCTATAACTGGCTCCTGGCGCGCCGTTCCGGGGGCGCCTTCATCCTGCGCATCGAGGACACCGATATCTCGCGCTCCACGGAGGAGGCCATCGAGGCCATCATCGAGGATATGCGCTGGCTGGGCCTGGACTGGGACGAGGGACCCGACGCGGGCGGCGACCACTGGCCATACCGCCAGACCGGGAGGGCCTCGCTGTACCTCAAGGCGGCACGTGGGCTGCTGGAGGAAGGCAAGGCCTACCGCTGTTTCTGCCTGCCCGGGGAGTTGGCGGAGCGGCGCGAACGCGCCGCGGCCGAGGGGCGCAGTCCCATGTATGACCGCCGCTGTTGCGCCATCCCGCCGGATGAGGCGCAGCGCATGAAGCGGGAGGGCAGGCCATTCGCCCTGCGCTTCCTGGTGCCGGAGGGGGAGACGGTGGTAAACGACGTCATCCGGGGGAAGATCACCTTCCGCAACGGGGACATAGAGGATTTCGTGCTCCTGCGCAACGACGCCACCCCCACCTATAACCTGGCCGTGGTGGTGGACGACCTGGAGATGCGGGTGACCCACGTGGTGCGCGGAGACGACCACCTCCCCAACACCCCCAAGCAGGTCCTGCTCTACCGCGCCCTGGGCGCCCCGGAGCCCGCCTTTGCCCACCTGCCCATGATCGTGGGGCGGGACGGCAAGCCCCTCTCCAAGCGCCACGGGATGTCGCGGTGGGCCGCTTCCGGGAGCAGGGATTCCTGCCCGAGGCCATGGTCAACTTCCTGGCCCTGCTGGGATGGTCGCTCGACGACTCCACCACGCTCATCGACCGCGAAACGCTTGTCGCCAACTTCAGCCTGGAGCGGGTGGGATCGAAGCCAGCGGTGTGGGACGGAGACAAGCTGCTATGGATGAACTCGCAGTACATCATGGCCTTGGGCGACGAGGATCTGACGCAGGCGGTGGTGCCCTTCATGGTAACGGCAGGGCTGATGGAGGCGGGAGACGAGGCGGCGGGGGAGAAGCTGCTGCGCGCCGCGCCCCTCATACGCGAACGCATCAAGGTGCTCTCGGACGCCGTCCCCCTGCTGGCCTTTCTCTTCGCGGACGCTGAGGTGGAGGAGGGGGCGCGCGAGCTGCTGCGCGGCGAGGAGAACGTGAACATCCTCAGGGAGACGGGAAAACGCCTGCTGGAGCTGGAGGGCTTCGATGCGCCCGCCATAGAGGCATCCCTGCGCGCCATGGCGGAGCAGATGGGGGTCAAGCCGCGCAAGGCCTTTCAGCCCATACGCGCGGCCGTCACCGGGAGCAAGGTAAGCCCGCCCCTCTTCGAGTCCATGGAGATCCTGGGCCGGGAGAAGTGCATGCAGCGCATCGCCCGCGCCCTGGAGACGGCACAGGAGGGCTAGAATATCCCGTACAGCGGATACTATTCCTGGAGTGTGCCCGCCGGCTGGAATATTCCGTCCCGTGGCAGGATTCCCGGAATGTGCCCGACCTGCGCCGTTATGAGAAGCGTAGAGCGGGCCTCGATCATTCGGTCTGATCGCAAGGAGGAACGATGCAGCTGCGTTGGCTGGGGACGGCGGGGTTCGAACTGAGCGGCGGCGGCACCAACATCCTCATCGACCCCTACTTCACCAGGAACGAGAGGTCGAAGCCGCAGCAGAAGCTGAGGCCTGCCGATTTTCCCGACGTACAGGCGGTGTTGCTCACCCACGGACACTTCGACCATATCTTCGACGTTCCCGCCGTCGTGTCCGTCACGCAAGCCCTGGTCTGCGCGTCTCCCCTGGTGTGCCGGTCCCTGGCCACCAAGGGCGTGCCCTGGAACAGGCTGCGCCCCTGCTGGGGCGGGGAGGTGGTCGAAGACGGACCCTTCCGCTTCACCGCCGTGCCGGCCCAGCACGTAACCTTCGATGCCCACCTTGTGCTCTCCACCTTGCGCCGCTGCCTGCCGCACCTGCCGGCGCTCGTCCGTCTTGGCCCCTCTCATTATCCCTGCGGCCAGGTACTGGGATGGTACATAGAGGTCGAGGGCAAGAGGCTCTTTCACATGGGGAGCGCCTGCCTGCCCTGGGACCTCGACGCGGACGTGGACGTGTTCATGGTCCCGGTGCAGGGAAGGACGGACATCTGCACCGTGGCCGCGGAGCTGGTGCGGAGGGTACGGCCGTCCATCGTCATACCCCACCACCACGACGACTTCTACCCGCCGCTCAGCCGCAGCGTGGACCTGGCCCCCTTCGAGGCGGAGCTGCGCCGGCGCGGCCTGCAGGTTCAGGTGCGCATACCCACCATCAACAAGATCATCGAGCTTTAGGCGGGCAAGAAAACCCTTCCCTCCGCTGGACGTAGAGCACATCGAACGCCATTCCCCGGAAAATATCAGCATTTCGCGGCATTGATACGATCACATCCCGTCTCCGATCCTGTTGAGTCAGCGCATCCGTGTTCTAGACCGGGCAACTTGCCCGCGATTTCAGCCTGCCTTTACGACGTCCAGCGGGTCATAGATAATGTTGCCTGTAACTCACGCCGTAAGACCTGGAGGGATGAAATGGAGAACAAGTCGTTCAGGGCCCTGGTGGCGCGCGAGGGGGAGGACAAGGCCTTCACGCGCAGCATCGAGACGAGGAACATCGAGGACCTGCCCGAGGGCGAAGTGGTCATCAAGGTCATGTACAGCTCGGTCAACTACAAGGACGCGCTTTCCGCCTCGGGCAACAGGGGCGTAACCCGCAACTTCCCCCATACGCCCGGCATCGACGCCGCGGGCACGGTGGAGGAGGACGCCAGCGGCAAGTTCTCGCCCGGGGACGAGGCGCTGGTGACCGGATACGACCTGGGCATGAACACCTCGGGCGGACTGGCCGAATACATACGCGTCCCCGCGGCATGGGTGGTGAAGCTGCCTTCGGGCCTGACCTTGAGGGAGTCCATGATCTACGGCACCGCCGGGTTCACCGCCGCCCTCTCCGTGAAGCGGCTGACCAAGGCGGGGGTAAAGCCCGAGGCCGGCGAGGTCCTGGTGACAGGAGCGAGCGGCGGCGTGGGCAGCATAGCCCTGCGCATACTGGCCAAGCTGGGATACGAGGTGGTGGCCGCCGCCGGCCTCATGGACGGCGCCGAGTTCGCGCGCTACGAGGAGACGCTGAAGGCCCTGGGCGCTTCACGCGTCATCCCCGCCTCCGAGGTGGACGATACCTCGGGCAAGCTCATGCTCAAAGGGATATGGCCCGGCGTCATCGATACCGTGGGCGGAAACATCCTGTCCACGGTGGTAAAGTCCGCGGCCTACAATGGGGTGGTCACCACATGCGGTAACGCGGCGGGGCACGAGCTGGACCTCAACGTCTACCCATTCATCCTACGCGCGGTGAGCCTCCTGGGCGTGGACTCGGTGGAGTGCGACATGGACACGCGCCTCGAAGTGTGGGACAAGCTGGCGGGGGAGTGGAAGCCGGGCAACCTGGAGGAGATGTCGGCCGAGATCACCCTGGACGAGGCGGATGAGAGGATCCAACAGCTCCTGGCCAAGGCCTCCAAGGGCCGCGCCGTGGTCAGGATCCAGTAGGGGTCGCAATCCCGCCCGCGCTGCCAGTTTCAAGGGCCTCGCAAGGGATCTCTTCAGGAGTCAGTCGTCCATGTCGCGTAGCCGCGGCACCACCATAATCTCACGAGGCTGAGGACACAATATATGGTATCGGAGAGCGTATTTCAAGGCAGGTCCCGGTAAGCGGGCAAATCGCTACAATCTGGCGATTTGTCCGATGTACGTGACCTGATCCCCAAAAAACACGGCACCGGATGACCTGGCCCGCTTGCCTGCTTGGGGAGCGATTCCGCTTCATTGAGCCGCCGCAGGCGGTATGCTATCATAGCCAAGGAATTCCCTTGGGGGATCGTCTAACGGTAGGACGCGAGACTCTGGATCTCGTTGTGAGGGTTCGAATCCTTCTCCCCCAGCCAGAATTAAATATCGAATGCGTGGCGCATTAGTCTAGTTGGCCTAGGACGCCGCCCTCTCAAGGCGGAGATCGCGGGTTCGAATCCCGCATGCGCTACCAGGTTCAAAGGCCCCCGCAAGGGGCCTTTTTCTCAGCATGTTCCTTGATGCGAGTCCAATATCTAATGCATCCATTATGAAGATGGAAACTCTATCGCGCATATCATCCCTTGAAAAAATCCCAGGGTTACCGCGAGACATGACCCCCCTTGAGACACGACCCCCTTTTTTGTTATACTACTCTTCGGTAATTTATTTACGTGAAAACAGTCTGATCATGTGCAAAGCAATCTGTACATGGTGAGAATGTTTGGGGGCTAATGTTTTCCGTGAAGAAGGGGCACGTCAGAAAAGGGGGAGCTGCCATGATAGAAGACACGATTTTACTTACCACGCCGACATTCCCTTACCCGACTTTACCTCCAAATGACTCGCTGACAGATGCCATGGGTCAGCGGTTCACGCATGGGGACGACCTATTTACGCTGAATTCGCATACGCATTGCTATGCAAACCACATTCTTGCTCAGAACGTAAAAAAACCTTGTATTCTTTTAGAGTATCCCAGGTGGAAGGATTTTACAAAAGAGGTCGATAAACAATATGCCATTATCGGCATAAGCGCCTTCCCCGTTCATCTGGACGCGGTTATGAAGATGTGTGAATACATAAGGGAGAAATCACCGCAGACCACTATCCTTCTTGGAAGTTATGCCGCCCAGTCTTTTGCGGCCAAATATGGCGAAGAACCGGAGCTGAAGTACGTGGATCATGTGGTATTGGGCGAGGGGGTCAGGTGGTTTCGTGACTTTCTGGGAGAAGGTGAGCTCGATCGCCCGATAGAGCAGAAACTGATGCCGAAATGCGGAGGCGCGCCTATCTGTATAAGCAGGTATGCGGGAGGAAATATCGGGTTCTTCGTATCAGGGCTGGGTTGCCCGGGCGGATGCGACTTCTGTTCGACAACCGTGATGTTTGACAAGAATCGCATCGAGATGCTGACGCCGCAGGAATTCGTGGAACACGTGCGCGCATACTATGAGAACTTCCCGATAGTGAAGAATATATTCGTGATCGAAGAGGATCACTTCAGGCATCATGATTATCTCCACGCTATACGCGATTATTGGCAAGCCCACCCTGACATAATCGAGCGGCTTGACTGGTTCGCATTCGGCTCCATCGACAATATCGCTGAATTCGCGGACAATTACGGATGGGATTACATCTCGGAGATAGGCATCGGCTCGATATTCATCGGAGTAGAATCGAAATTCGCCGGCGAGCATGGATACGACAAGCGCGAGAAGGTGGACGCGCGCGAGGTTTTCAGCAAACTTCATGAGCGGGGGATACGCACGGTGGGCGCATGGATATGCGGTTGGGATTTCCACACCCATCAGAACATGCTCGAGGACCTCAACTATTTCGTGGCGTGCTATCCGACTTATCAGCAGCTAACTCGCATGTCTCCCTTCCCGGGAACAGTCCTGTACGACAAGCTCAAGGAGGAGGGAAGGGTGCGCAATGTCCCCTGGGAGGATGTCCATTTCTGGAGCAGCGCGCAGGTGAACACGTATCTTGAGACCCATGAGACGCTGAACCTTACGGAATACGGCTATAAACTGCTCAACGAGACATGGGGGCCCTCTCTACTGCGCAGGCTCGATGTGGTGCTCAACGGGTACGAGTACTGGATGAAGTCAGACAACAAGATGATGAGAGAGCACAAGACGAAGCTCTTCAGGCAGCAGGCTTCTCTCACCATGGTCATCTCCTCGGCGATGTACCGCTTTGCTCCCAATGGCGTGGTGCGGCGGAGGGTCGAAAAGACGAGGCAGAGATACAGAGAGGTGATCGGGGAGCCCACGCCCAGCATGAAGGTCGCCGACCGGTATGCACTTCACGTGGCAAAGAGATGGAAGAAGAAGGATCATTTCGATCCTTTTAACCAGTACCCGAAGGAGGAGCCCTTCAAGCGCTACATCTATGACAAGCAGAACACGAATGGCGCAATACCATACCAGACGGAATACCCTCAAACCAAGGGGCTGAGAACGCGCTTTCAGATGTTCAGGGAGATCGCGAGATTCAAGGTACTCGCCTTCGCGATATGGATGGTGAAGAACCTGCTGTTCTGGAAGAGCGATCCCGAGATCGACGATTATCTCATCGAGGCCGTAAGGCATAGAACCTTTTTTGGCTTCTAGCTCGTGCCACAGAAAGGGGCAGCCGGGATCGTTTAGGAAATGCCGCCATAGCTCCCTGCCTGCCATAGGCTCACGGTGAGGACATTCGAGGTTCTCGGGGCAGCGTGTTCTTAAAGCAGATCTTGAAGCAGGCAGTATTCAATCAAGAATAGGATGCAGGAAATTGTTGGGAAAGGAAACATAATAATGAAAGTGAGCGATAATATAGCCACTGCACCCGGGAATACGCCCGTTCGCAATATACCGGATGACTATTATCCTCCGGGATGCGGCTTCTGGTATACGTTGCCCGAAGGACCGGATGCGGGCAAGAAGCTGTTTTATCGTCACAGTACTCACGGTGAAGGTGCCCCGGAAAGCACCATAGTCTTCGTTCATGGCAATCCCGAGTCGTCATACATATACAGGAATATCATCAAGGAAATCATCGCAAAGGCCGGCAAGCCTTTCGCTATCCTCGCCATGGATCACATCGGCTTCGGGCTTTCGGATCAAGCGAGTTATCAGATGGAATGCCTGAATCACGCTGACAACCTGCTGCTCTTGGCAAGAGAATTAGACCTGGAGAACGTGACCTTGGTGGTTCATGATTGGGGCGGGCCGGCCGGTGTAGGAGCGTTCTTGAGAGAACCCGAGCGGGTATCGAACCTCGTAGTGACGAACAGCACCGTATTTTCCATGCCCGAGCCGGGACTCACCTACAGGAACTACCCCATAAGCTGGCTTGGATGGTCACAAGTGCCGCTCATCATGCCTAGATACTTTTGGGGTTCTTACTCCTCGTATGCCGTTTTCCGGACTCCTGCAAAACCATTCGAGCTGATCACGCAGTTGTTGTTGTATCTGCTGAAGGCCGAGTTCGGCATATTCTCAGGTACGGAAGATGAGAAGAACGCCAAACGGTTCTTCAAGGAGCAATTCAAATCTAAATCAAATGTCTTGTGCTCGAAGCGTTTTGTGCGGCAGTCAGCAGTCTGGGGACATGGCAATACATTCGTAGAGCCCACTCTGGGATTGCAGGATACATCGCCGTTCTATAGATTTATTCAAGAGAATATCGGGAGTATTTGGGGCCCGCATGGACAGAATATCGGGATCAGAGCAGTGCTCGGGCGATGGGATGCGCTTGGCAAAGACGAGGTCATAGAACAGTGGATAAACAATCTGCCACAGCTTGAAGGACACGTAAGAGTGTTTGAAGGCGTAGGTCATTTTGTCGAAGAGGCCAGGCCCGGGGAAATAGCGGATAGCATCATGGAGGTCGCTGGATTGCTTTAGGCACCAATAAGCCCGGCGGGAAGGGGGTCGCATGCGAAACCAGGTCAGACCTCGAATCTCGACCTCTGCCCATTGTTTCCTGCAATATCCGCCATTCCTCAGAGTGAAAGGTTCAGGATCTAACCCCAAGGGCTCCACGGCCACCCAAACCCATTCCGGGAGGACCATAAACTAATCGTTTAGTGTCAAGTGAGTTGCCGGCGCTCGGCTTACCCCTAGGCCTGAGTTAAAGCCACCCACACTTATTGCAGAAGAACCATACTTCAATCACGCTCGTTGCAGGTTCTGAAGGATTCGCGTCCCGGGAAAGGAAGCAACGTGGAAGCGCGTGTGATAACGGTTCTGATCGATGTCTACCGGGTGGATAAGGCGATAAAGATCTACGAAGAGTGCGTGGCGCCGGCGGTCAAGCTACAGGAGGGAGGCGTCGGTTCAATACTGCTCGGTGACAGGAGTTCCGGCAGGGGCATTTCCATCGCCTTCTGGGAAAATGAAGAAAGCGAAAGAGAGGCCAGGGAGAGCGGGTTCATGCAGGAACAGATCAAGAAGTTTTTATCGATGTTGATAGGGACGCCGGATATAGAGTCCCTGGAGGTTCTGGCCCAAGACTTGTAGGCGTATATGTTCCGCACCGAGGAAACACGAAGAACTTACCGATACCTCGACGGGAGACTACGGCGCAGCGCCTTGTTTATCTTGGACCGCTGACTAGTGGCGCGCCACAGCTTCAGCCAGCCTTTGAATGCGCCCGAATCGTGCAGGCTGGTCTAACCCGCAACGGCTCTCTTTAATGGGGGGGGTAATGGAGGGAGAGACCTGCGCACCAGGGGTTGGTATAGTATTCCCCGAAGGGTTGATGTGTGGACCTGCATTGAGGTCCGATTGTATCGCTGAAGTCAGAAGTGGTTCGGCAAGACAGGAGGTTTGCTCATGAGCAGGAAGACGATGGCGGCGGTGACCCTTCTCGCAGCGGTATCCCTGGTCCTGAGCCTTGCGCTCTTCGGCTGCGGGAAGGCGGCGGTGAAACCGGAGATCAAGTCGCTCGATCCGGAAAGCGGCCCCCCCGGCAGCGAGGTGGTCATCGAGGGTGGCAGCTTCGGCAGCACACAGGGCACCGGGGTGGTTTTCTTCAGCGGCAAGGAGGTCGCCGTGGTCGCCTGGTCCGATACGGTAATCACGGTGAAGATCCCCTCCGACATGGCGGAAGCCGCGTACGGCGTGACGGTGGAGACGGACCGGGGGGCCAGCAACGAGGTGGAGTTCAAGGTGACCAAGGCGGCCGCGAACGCCCCCAAGATAACCTCCCTCAACCCCGAGAGCGGAAAGTCGGGCGATCAGGTGGTGATCAACGGCAGCAACTTCGGAGCGGCACAGGGAAGCGGCCAGGTGCTCTTCGGCACGGGCATGGCCCAGGTGGAGAAGTGGTCGGACACCTCCATAACCATCAAGGTGCCCGCGAACCTCGGCCCCAACACCTACGGGGTGACGGTAAAAAACAGCGAGGGGAAGAGCAACGAGGCCATCTTCAAGATCGGGAGTGACGACGAGAAAATGGACGCACAAAAGCAGGCCGTTATCGCCTACATGCAGTCCCAGGGCCAGTCCACGGCGGGCTCGGACAAGTGGACGGTGACGCTGGTCAAGAAGAGCGCCCAGAACTCCAACTGGGAAGTGGTGAAAGTGAACGTGCCCGGCGGGACGTCCTTCGAGGCCGTGCTGGTATTCAATAACATGCTGGCCAACTGGGAATGCCTGAAGGCCGGCGCGCCGCCCTGGACCGGCGTGGAGTTCAAGGGAGAGGCCATACCCTCCGACTTGCTGAACGTCTGATAACGAAAGAGCGAGCCCCCGGTCTTCGGAACCGAGGGCTCCTCTTCGTGTTCTCGTATGAAGACCTGAAGAAGGAAGGCGAGGAAACCGAAACCTTCGAGAGAACATCGTAGATAGGGCGGGCATCACCGTAACAACCCGAGGTATGGTGCGTTTTTTTAGAAGAGGCATGATGAAAAAAACGGTCATCGTCTTGAGCGCACTGTTGACCGTGGCCTTGCTGGCCGGGGTCCAGGCGGTAGCGGCCGATGTGGTTGCGGCACCCGCCGCTCCGGCAGCGCTCGCGGACGGCATGAATTTCTACCGCGGCAACCTTCATTCCCACACCGCCTATTCCGACGGCACGGGGACCCCCGCACAGGGCTTCAAGTGGGCGAGGGATACGGCGGGGCTCGACTTCTACGTGGTGACCGACCACAGCGGAGCCCTCACCACGGCGGAATGGGAGGACACCGGGGCTCAGGCTGGCAAGTACAACGACCCCGGGGACTTCGTGGCCATGCGCGGTTTCGAATGGACCCATTCCACCCACGGACATATCAACGTCTTCAACACGGCGGAATACACCGATGCCAGCGCCTGCCCGGACCTTGAATCGTTCTATGCATGGCTGGACGAGAGGGGCGCCGTGGCACAGTTCAACCACCCCGCGCGCATCGCCAGTTACTTCGACGGCTTCGCCTACGACCGCGCGCTCGCCGACAACATCTGTCTCTACGAGACGGGAAACGGGCGCAGCGGCAACATCGACGTGGTGCACTACGAGCGTTACCCGGTCGCCTTGGACAAGGGATGGAGGCTGGCCCCTGCAAACAACCTGGACAACCACGGCCTCTACGACCACGGCAACCGCACGGTGATCGTGAGCCCCCAACTGACCAGGGAAGCTCTGCTGGATGCCGGCGGCGATGGTAGCCCCCCGCGCCGGCCGCGTCTGCAGTTTCGAGCGCGTCAGGCGCCAACCTGGCGCGGCGCGAAGCGCTGCTGTCGGTGGAGGCGGAATCGCTCCTGGCGCG
>CAZQFX010000063.1:12844-15963 GCA_964592775.1 uncultured Actinomycetota bacterium | reverse complement strand
GGGGACTCCCGCCTCGCCCGCCACCGCCCGCGCCAGGAGGGTCTTCCCCGCGCCGGGAGGGCCGTAGAGCAGGACGCCCTTGGGTATCTTGGCCCCCAGGGCCTGGAACTTGGCGGGGTTGGCGAGGAAATCCCTTATCTCCTCGAGTTCCTCCACCGCCTCGTCCACGCCGGCCACGTCCTTGAAGGTCACGCGCGTCTGTTCCTTGGTCGTGACCTTGGCGCGGCTCTTCCCGAAAGACATCACCTTGCTCCCCCCGCCCTGCATCTGCTGGAAGAGGAAGAAGAAGAGCACGATGATGAGGAGGAAGGGCAGGAGGTTGAGCACGATACCCAGGAAGTCGAATCCTCCCTGGTTATCGACCTTCAGTTCCAGCCCTTTGTAGGCGGCGTACTTCTGGGCCTCTTCGGGATTCTCCGAGTCCGCCAGGGCGCGGTACTCGAGGATCTTTTCCGTGAGGTCGCTGGAGTATTCGGCCGGGAAGCTCGCCTCGTATTCCTCGCCCGAGGTGAGGGTGCCCTCGACCACATGGTCCTTGTCTTTCACGGTGACGGTAGCTATCTCGCCCGCCGCCAGTTTGTCCTCGAACCAGCTCAGATCCCTGGTCTTGTCGTTGCCGAAGATGCTCGGCGACTTGGTCCATACCAGGATGACCACGAATACGATCACCAGGTAGAAGATGGCTGTTCTCCACAGTTTCTTGTTTCCCATGTTCAACCCGCCGCTTCGCTCCCTTCCTCTTCCTCCAGTACCCCCACGTAGGGCAAGTGCCGGTATCTCTCGGCGAAGTCCAATCCATAGCCCACCACGAACTTGGGGGGCACGTCAAAACCGCAATATCTTACCTCAATATCCACCTTACGCGCGTCCGGTTTGTTAAGCAAGGCGCATATCTCCACCGACGCGGGGCCCCGTTCGCGCAACATGCCGGCAAGGTATTTCAGGGTCAGCCCCGTATCCACGATGTCCTCCACCAGGAGCACGTCCTTGCCCGCGATCTCCAGGTCCAGGTCCTTGATGATCTTCACCACCCCCGAGGACTCCGTGTCCGCCCCGTAACTGGAGACGGCCACGAAATCTATCTCCAGCGGCAGTTCTATGCGGCGCACCAGGTCCGCCAGGAAGACGAAGGCGCCTTTGAGCACAGCGATCATGACCAGGTCCCGGCCCCGGTAATCCCGCGTGATCTCCTCCGCCATCCGGGCCGTCCGCGCGGCTATCTCCTCCCCGGTGATGAGCGGTTTCACCCTGCCCGCATCCATATCCCGATTATCCTCCCTTCTCGGCGGCGAGCGCCTGACCTGGCTCAACCGCGGCGCCGTCCGCCCGTCCGCATCCGGTTGGAACATCCGTCCCGGCGTCCGGTTGCCGCTGCCCGATCTCCTTACACCAGGGCATGCCATTAAAAGAGCTCCTGCCCGTATTGGGCGCGCCTTTCCCTGCCGCCCTATACCTTCTTATCGTCCTCAATCCTCTCCGCCTGAATCGCCGTCCCGTGGACGTCCTCCCGTTCCTCCCATGGCGTCACCTTAAGCACCGCCACGCGCCCTGTATCCCCGCGCACCTTGAACCTCTCGTCGATGCGCATCCCCGCGACCCAGGCGATCTCCCCCGCCGACTCGATGACCACGATGCGCGGCCTGTCTTCACGGGGAACCTTGGCATCCACCAGGAAATCCTGCAGCTTGCGCCTTCCCGGCGCCCCCAGGGGATGGAAGAGGTCGCCGGCGCGGACGCCCCTCGCCAGCAGGGGGAAGGACATTCGGTCCGCATCCAGCCACGCCTCATGGGGGCCCTCCGTCTCCTCGCGGGGATTCTCGTTCCCGCGGGGACGCGTGTTTACCTCCAGCCGCAGGCCCGCTCCCGGGATGTGGTACGTCCCCTCGTCCGGGATACGCGTAGTCGGGAGGGGTGGACGTGGCGGTTCCGGGCCGAGGATGACGCGTCCGTATACACGGCGGGCGGCGTACCCCGGCCCGATGTCGAGGCGGGAATTGCCCTCGGCGTCCAGGAGCTTCCCGCGTATATCCTCCACCAGGCCGAAGCCGGGCTCCAGCCCCAGCCGGCGCAGCGAAGCCGCGATCACCTCGCGCTGCACCGCCGGCGGCCGCGAACGCAGCCCCTCCACGTCGATCTCGTCTCCCATGGCCGACACCGACACGTCCTCCTCCCCGCTCTCCCGCGCGAGTTCCTCCACGACCTCCGCCAGCGACGCGAGCATCTCCGCCCCGTCCAGGAGCACCCGTTTCACGGATGGATTGTATTCCCGCTCCAGCAGGGGGAGCAGCCGGTGCCGGACGCGGTTGCGGGGGATGGAGGTGTCCATGTTGGTGGCGTCGAGCCTGGGGGGGAAGGGAAGAAAGCGGGCGTATTCCTCCACCTCGCGCCTCCACACGCGGATCAGGGGCCTGACGAAGGGCGGCCGCACGGGCGGTATGGATCCCAGGCCACGCGGCCCGGCGCCGGTGAGGATGCGCAGCAGCATGGTCTCCACGCGGTCGTCCGCGGTATGCCCCGTGGCCAGCCGTTTCGCCCCGCTCCTCTCCAGTTCCTCGCAAAAAGCGCCGTAGCGGGCTTCCCTCAGCCTTTCCTCCGGGCTCATGCCCGGGCTCTCCGGCACCTCGACCGCGTGCACGGAGCACTCCAGGCCATAGTGGCCGGCGACGCGCCTCACGTAGGCCGCGTCCTCCGCGGAGTCCTCGCGCACACCATGGTCCACGTGGACCACGCGCAGGCTTATGCCCTCCTCCCCCGCCAGTTGCGCCAGGACGTCCAGGAGTACCAGCGAGTCCGCCCCGCCCGAGACCGCCACCGCCACAAGGCTCCCGCGCTCGAACATGGGCCAGCGGCGCAGTGTCTCCCTGACCCTGGTGATGACCTCGAAACGTTCCTTCTCCCATTTCATATCACTAATATAATGCATAATGCATGCGGACATCGTTCCGGCCCGGGACGCGGGTAACGGTCTCGCTCCATGGCTCGTCCGTTCCCTCCACCTGCGCGATGTTCCTCAGCGGCGGACAGACTTCATCGCCCGTGACGCCGATCCCGGGCGATCGATCGGTGCACGAAGAAGACCCGACCCCCGGTTTGGAATATGGGGGGCTGCCAAATCCCAC
>CAZQFX010000063.1:12647-12744 GCA_964592775.1 uncultured Actinomycetota bacterium | reverse complement strand
AATCCCACCTGGGGTCAGCCCTGGAAGGGGATCGGCAGGGGTCGGGAGCCTGTCGCATAAACCTCGTACGAATCCCGCTCTACCAAAATTGCGGCAA
>CAZQFX010000063.1:1525-12547 GCA_964592775.1 uncultured Actinomycetota bacterium | reverse complement strand
TGGTTTGGGCGGCAGCCTCCCTGCCATAAAAATAGCGGCCTGCAATTTCATCCGTCCCACCTGGGGTCAGCCCTGGAAGGGGATCGGCAGGGGCCGGGAGCCTGTCGCATAAACCTCGTACGAATCCCGCTCTACCAAAATTGCGGCAAAATAGACATCATAATGGAGGCCGGCTGTCAACAATGGGCCATTTCGGTGAATATGTGGAGAGCGATATGTCTGACGCATGGTTTGGGCGGCAGCCTCCCTGCCATAAAAATAGCGGCCTGCAATTTCATCCGTGGTGTCGCGGCCGCGTGACATGGATGGCTGGCCCCTTAGAACTTCAGGTTCGCGGTGCCGGTGGCAGGGGACACCTCTAGCTCAATGCCGGGAGAGGCCGCGCCGAGCTGCCGCAGAACTTCCAGGGCGTCCTCGCCCGTGAGGACCGCGGGCTTCGCGCCCTCCACCCCCAGGGGTATCACTTCCAGTCCGTCCAGCCTGCCGCCGTTGAAACGGCATCCGGCGAAGATGGCGCTCTTTCCCTTCTTTGTCTCCGGGGAGAAGACCAGGCTGCCGAGGGAATAAAGCACGGGCACCCCTTCCAGCACCTCTATCCCCTGTACGACGCGGGGATGGCATCCCACCACGAGGTCGGCGCCCGCCCGCACGCAGGCCAGTGCCAGTTCTCTCTGGCGCGCCGATATCTCGGACGACCCTATGTCGCCCCAGTGCATGAACACGGCCACGTAGGGCGACCGCTGCGCCACCTGTCCCACGGCCTCGGAGATGCGCTCGGGGCAGGCCTGCGCTACGCCCGGAGAGCCATCGCCGGCGGCATAGCCCGGCGGGGCCACGTCGCAGAAAGAGAGCAGGGCGATGTCCGCCCCGTTATCCGCCTCGAGCACCAGCGGCTGCTCCGCCGCGCGGCTGTCCGAACCCGCCCCGAAAGCCCCGAGCTGTTCCGCCCGCAGGTTGTTCAGGGTCTCCTCCAGCCCCGATGCGCCGTAATCCATGATGTGGTCGTTGGCCAGGCTCAGCGCGTCGATCCCGGCGTCCGCCATGGGCGCCGCGCACGACAGGTCCCCCTTCATGTACACGGATGGCTGGTTGGGATTGGTATCGTCCCCCCGGCAGAGAGGCCCCTCCAGGTTTGCCACCGTGAAATCGTAGTCCCCGAAGAGCGAGGATATCTCGCCCCAGGGATAGCCCAGTCCCTCGCGCTCGACGATCTCGGATACCCCGGGGCCGAAGGTGACGTCGCCTCCGACACCCAGGCTGAGGGGAGGCGCGACGGTATCGGTATCCGTAACGGAGGCGGCTTCGGAAGCCTCGACGACCTCGCCCGCCGCCTGCACGGAGGGCGCTTCGTAGTCCTCGTCGTAATGCGGCGCGGTAAGCGAGAAGACCAGCAGCACCAGCCCGACGACCGCCGTGCACCCGAGTACCAGGAAGATAGCCTGGCGTTTTGCCCGCTGGCGCTTAAGCCTGCTCTGCGTAGTCCTGGTCAATATACGTCCTCCCGCGTATAGTCTTTCTGCGCCCGCGAGCGCTCTTCCTGCCCCCATCCGCCGCAGGCGCCGCGTTGCCGTCATCCCGCCATCTATATCCCATAATACAGGAATCCGGAACGGCGCCGCCGGTAGCTGCCGGGGTGGTGTGATACATCCCGCTCAACACGGACTCTACCCGGGTTCCCCCAGCCGCCTCGGACACGCGAGGAAGCCACGGAGCGATCGATGGTGATCCAGCCGTCTCGATGATATATGGCCCTGCTGCCTCGCACGCTTCAAGGAAAAACCTCAGTACACCGCTTCATAATTACGGTGTACTGAGTGCCCCGATCCATAAATACGCACGCATTCGAGGAACATTGCGCTATCGGTACATTACCGTATTTACCGACCGGAGAAATTATATATCGCTGCGTATTGAATGCAACGGTCGGAGTAAGGATGCTGCGGCTCAACAAAAGGGATTTGATATAGGAGACGTTGCATTATTTATACCGTTGACGGTAGTTGTATCTGCGGTACAGGCGCCAGCCTCCCAGCGCGAGCAGGGGAACCGCCACCAGCGGGGGTATCAGCCATGCCAGGAAGGAGGTGCCGGCGCGAGATTCATCCCCCCGTGTCCCTCCGGCCGCTTCCGCCCGCGAAGCAGTCGGGATCTCGTCCTCTTTTCCCTCCTGCGCCGCTGCGGCATCCCCGGATTCCAGCGGGCCGTCCTCCGCTTGCGCCGTCACTCCCTCGTCCTTCGTCTCCTCGCCGCCGGGCGCCGTCCCCTCTATGGAACCGCCGGGCAAAGGAGAGGGCTGATCGCCGGCGGTATCCCGGTTCGCCTCTCCTCCCTGCCCGGCGGGAGGGCCGCCGGGGCCGGTGGCGCCGACGGGGAAGGGCTTCCCGGCAAGGGCGCACACGGCGTAGGCGGTCGTCCAGACCGGGTTCTTGTCCGCTCCCTCCATCCAGTAGAAACGCCCGTCGGGAGCCTGCATCGAGGCCACGAAACCATAGGGCGTGTTGCCGTTCTTCGACCACCCCGCGCCGGCGGGGTCCTGGCCCGCCGCCACTATGGCCTGCACGCACCAGGCGGTCGCGGATACGTCAGAGGAGCCCGGCTGGAAAGAGAAGCCGCCGTCTCCGTTCTGGATGGAACGGAGATACCCCAGCGCGGATCTTATGGAGGGCTCATCCGGGCTTACCCCCGCCGCCCTCAAGGCCATGACGGAGGCCGCGGTCATGTCGGGATTGCTGGCGGCGCCGGGGTTGTTTCCCCACCCGCCGTCGCCGTTCTGATTCTTCACGTGCCAATCCACCGCGCCGGGCGGTATCGCCAGGCCGGCCGCCTTGTAGGAGAGGATGCCGAACGCGTTGGAGTTGATCGCGTCTCCTATGTTGCCTCCGGGCTTCTGGTAGGACTGCACCTTGGCCAGGAGATCGACGCCCCCGAAGGACCTGGGGTCCTCGCCGGCCGCCGCGGCGGCGAGCAGGGTCCTCTCGTAGTCGGTGACGCTGCGCCAGTTTCCCGACTGCGTGGCCAGGAAATCCACTGGGGAGCGGCCCCCCTGCTTTATCCCGCGGGGGTCCACGCCACCGGCGCGGAGCGCCATGATGCACCAGGCGGTAGTGGCATCGGCCCCGCCGGTCCTCCCCGGTTCCGCGAAGCCCCCGTCGGGCATCTGGTGTTCCCCGATGAAGGCTATCCCCTCCCCCGTGCCCGCTGCCGCCGGCAGGGCGGGAAAGGCGGCCATAAGGCCCGCGGCTAAGACCGCCACGAACAGGGGCGTTCTAAACCTCGGCAAGATCATCACCACCTGGGCTCGAAAGTAACGGCTCGCGCGGGGCACGCGCGGCCTCCACCACGTACTCCACCGTGAAGCGCTCCCGGAAGCGCAGGAGCATCGTGGCCATCGGCAAGGTCAGGAAAACGGCGAAGGCCAGGTTCCCGGCGGCATGGAAGAGATCGAACCATAAGCTGGCCAGGTTGGCGGCCGCCAGCGACCTGAAGGTCAGGGGATATACGAACGACAGCCAGAACCACAGGTTCATCATCCAGCCGAAGAGGAAGCCCCAGGCGGTGCAGAGGGCCGCGATAGGCACGACCTTCACCCGCCTCTTCAAGGCCGCGGACAGCAATCCCCCACTGGCGCCGGCCAGTCCCCAGGCGAGCATCTGCCAGGGCGTCCAGGGCCCCTGGCCCAGGAAGATATTGCTGAGCAGCGCGGCCAGGGCCCCCACCATGAACCCCGGCTCGGCCCCGAACACGTAACCGGCGAGGATGGCGATGAAGGTCACCGGCTGCACCCCGGGCACAGCGACGAAGAGGACGCGTCCCGCCGCGCCCACCGCCGCCAGCGCTCCCACCACCGCCACCTCGCGGGAGCCATATTCCCCCTCCTCGAAGCGGAGGAAAAGGAAGGCCAGAGCCATCACCGCCAGGAAGAGCGAGTTCATCGACCAGTTGTCGAAGGGCGGCACGCCCGTGACCCCCAGGTAGACCAGCAGGGCGGCCAGGGCCGCCAGGGCATATCTCACGGCGCGCATCTCGACCTGACCTCCCGCAGAATGGATACCGCCTCATCTTCGCGGATGACCCCTTCGTAACCGTCGCCCAGCAGCCTGTTCACCTGGGGAGAGAAGAACAGCGAATCGCTCAATACCTCCGCCGCCGGACCCTCGGTAACCATCCTCCCGTCTCCCATGATGGCCACGCGGTCGGCCAGCGCGGAGGCGAACTCCACGTCGTGGGTGACGACCAGGAGCGTGCTCCCGCATTTCCCGAGTTCTTCAATGATTCTACCCTTGTTGTCGTAGTCGAGTCCGCGCGTCGGCTCGTCCATGACCACCAGGTCCGGAACCGGCGGGAGCAGGGCCGCCGCGATGACCACCTTCTCCCGCTCTCCGCTGCTCAGGTCCCTGGGGTTGCGGTCCGCCATCTCCTCCAGGCCGAGGCTTTTCAACTGCTGGCCGACCGCTTCACCCGCCTCGGCTCCCGAATATCCCCTCAAGCGCATGGTATAGAGCAGTTCGTCCCGCACCGAGGAACGCACGAAGTAGGTGCCGGGGTTCTGCGGGCAATAGCTCAGCTTCCCGGGAAGCTCCGCCAGCCGCCCCGGCGAAGGGGCGCTCCCGAACAGGCCGACCTTGCCGCGCGACGGCCGCAACAGTCCGAGCGCGCAGCGCAGCAGGGTGCTCTTGCCCGCCCCGTTCTCACCCATCACCGCCAGGCGGCAGCCGCTCTCCAGCGAGAGGTCCACGCCCTTCAGGGCCTCCGGACCGTGCGGGTACACGTACCACAATCCCCTGGCCGCGAGGATTTCCTCCCGCCCGGCAGGTCTATCCCTCGCCACATGGCTCTTCTTCCTGGGCCCGCCGTTGGTGCTGACGCCGTCGCGCAGCAATATCCTGGCCTGGTTCACGGTAAGGGGTATCTCCCGCCATCCCGCCTTGACGAAGACCCTGGAGACCGGCGGCAGGAAGGCCTTGCCGCGCTCGCCGCACCAGCGGGCCGCCTCCTCCGGCCGGCCGTCGAAGAGCACCCTGCCCGACTCCATGTAGATCACCCGCGTCGCGTAGTGATAACACCTCTCCAGCCGGTGCTCGGACATGACCACCGTGGTGCCCGTCTCCTCGTGGATGCGCCGCACCACGGTGAGGAGGTCCTCCGCGCCCAGGGGGTCCAGTTGCGAAGTGGGCTCGTCCAGGACCAGCAACTCGGGATGGAGGGCCAGTATGGAGGCGAGCACGACCTTCTGCGTCTCGCCGCCCGAGAGTTCCGGGATGAAGGAGCGCCGCAGGTGCGAAAGGCCCAGGCCGGCCAGCATCTCCTCCAGCCTCTTGGCTATGGTGGAAGCGGGCAGCCCCGCGTTCTCCAGCCCGAAGGTTATCTCCCTCTCCACCGTCGTGCTCACCAGCTGGTCCTCCGCGTCCTGGAAGACCATGCCCACCCGCGCGGCGAGTTCCCGCGGCTTCGCCTCGCTCGTATCGCGCCCCCCCACCGTGACCTTTCCCCGCATCCTTCCCCCGTGGAAGTGGGGGATGAGCCCGTTCAGGAGGCGCATGAGGCTGGTCTTCCCGCAGCCCGTGGGCCCGGCGAGCAGGATGAACTCGCCCCTCTCCACCCGGAGGCCGATCCCCTCCAGGGCGGGCTTCCCGGCCCGGGGGTACCAGTAGGTCAGATCCTCGATCTCCACCAATGCCATCTCTTCCAGCTCCTGCTCAGCACGACCAGGGTCGCGAAAGCCGCGGCGAGGGCCGCCCACGCCGCCAGGCTCATCTCGCTCCACGGATCGGTCAGGGTGGGGAAAAATGAATACGCGCTTCTCCCGGCGATCACCGTCGCCAGGACCACGCCGAGCACGGCCAGGGATATCGCGATGACGATGGCGTCGCGGGCGCGGAAGAGATGGCGCTTCAGCCGCGTGCGCCCGCCGCTGCCGAACCCGCGCGCGCTCATGGACTCGGCGATGGATGCCGCGCGGTCCAGGGAGCCCTGGAAGAGGGACAGGAGCATGGGCATGTAGGCCTTGGCGCGCGACAGTCCCCCGCCACCCTTCAGGCGCGCGCCCCTCACCATCTGCGCCTCCCTGATCTCCCGCGCCTCGCAGACCATGCTGGGATAGAGGCGCACCGCAAGCGCCGCGGAGAGCGACGAGCGGGAGGAAAACCTGGAAAACATCCCCAGCAGGTCATCGGGGTTGACGATGACGCTCGCGAGGCCGAAGACCATGATCACCGTGAACACCCTCGAGGCCGACGACAACCCGTAGAGGACGGCCTCCAGGGTTATGTCCAGGCGGCCCCAGAGCGGGATCCTGGGGCCGTAGACGATGACATGGGCGCCCTGGTTGTTGACCAGGGGGTTGAGGACGGCGATGAACAGCGCCACTACCAGCCCGATGCGCAGGTAGGCCCTGCATTCCTTCCACGTTTCCGCGGCATAGACGAGCGCGAAGGCCCCCGCGCATATCAGCGCCACGTACAGGGGGTTCTCGAGCAGGAGCGCGGAGGCGGCGAGAGTGCCCATCAAGAGCAGGGACGCCACGGGGTTCAACCCGTGGAGCAGCGTGTCCTTGTTCCTGTATACGGGAAGCACGGTGTCCTCCTGTTCCCTACGGGGATTCCATCCCGCCCTCTCCCGACCGCACGAGCATCACCATTACCGGGCCGGAACGGGTGTTGTCCCAATCCGCCAGAAGCCCCAGGGCCGCCTCGACCCCCTCCGGGTCCGTGCCCGTCACCATGAGGGCGGAACCCTCCTCGCCCAACCGGGGCCCTATGGCCTCCACCAGCCCGGTTCCGGGAGGCAGCCGTTCGACCGCCTCCCCGTCCGCGCCCAACATCAGTATATCGTCCCCATCGCAACGGGCGGCCAGCCCGAGCCGCGCCGCGTTGCGGTTGGCCTCCGCCAGGAAAGCGTTTTCCCCGAGCTCGCCCGCGGTCCCGACCACGACGGCGTATTCCCCATCCCGCGGCCTCCACTCCGGGCTCAGCCCTTCCAGGCGACACGACTGCGCGCCCGCCTCCCGCAGCCGGACCACCAGCTCACCGCCCTCATCCTCCCATGCGGGGGCGCACAGCACCAGGCATTCCCGCGGCGGCTCGCGGTACCCGTGCACGAAGGGCTCGGGAAAACAGCCGGCGAAGGCCGGCGTGAAAGTGGAGTATTCCCAGGAATGGTAGTCGAAGAGGAGCCAGTCGCCGTCCCTGACCACGAGCTCCCCGGCGCCGACGTCCGCCATCTGCCCGTTGAGGTAGTAGAACCAGTCCGTCTTGCCGGAGCCGCCGCCGTAGCCCGAGGCGATCCCGTCCACGGCGTGGATGAACCCTCCCCCGTAGGACGTCTCCACCTCGGCCGCCTCCTGCAGAGCCTGCATGGCGCTGGAGCCCTCCCTCACCTCGACGTTCACGTCCTTGAGCACCTCTCTGCCGAAATCCCGGGTGACGGTGGTCCGCACCGCAACCGTCCCCTTGTCGCGGTTCCAGGGCATGAACGCACAACCTCGTACGGCAAGAAACACGGCGGCTGCGATCAGGGCCATGACCGCCGCGTACCGCCATACGCTTTTCCTTCCCTTTTCCGTCTCTTCCATCGACCCGTTTCCCTCCGCATCGCGCCGGCCCGTGTTGACCGCCGATCGGTTCGGCGCGCTTGTGGTCTTTGCGCTTCCCGTCTCGCAGATCGGAAGAGCACCCTGCTCGCCCGCTCCCGCCTATGCCTTATACGAGACCCGCTTCCACGTCTTTAAAGCGGTGGGAGCATCAATATATATCCTTGAGGGTCGCGCCCATGGCGCAGTGCCCCCCGGTCCAGCCGTGGCCTCCCAGGCCCATGTAGTCGAAGTACATGGCCCGCTCCACCACCACGCCGCGGTCGGAGAATACGGCGTAGGCGCGCTCCACCGGTCTGTCGCTCTCGAGGGTTATGGTGAAGCGCTGGCCCGCCTTGACCTCGTAGTCCGTTCCCGCGTCGCCTCCACCGCCGAAGAGCGGCCTCACGTTCACCACGGCGTCCTCCTTGCCCGGGTTGGAGATGCAGATATACTCGTCGAATCCGGGGCCGGTAAAGCCCTCCGCCAGGCACCAGAAATTGCTGGTGAAGGGGGCTCCCACCACGCAGTGGCCCCCATCCCAACCCCCGCCGTAGGCGAAGTACATGGGGCGTTCGGCCAGGATGGGAAGATCGGAGCGCACCACCATCCCCAGTTCCTTGCCGCTTCCCGCCTCCTGGTTGACGCTCAGCGTCCGCCTGCTGTTGGCCGGCACGTCATAGTCCTTGCTGGATGCCTCTTCGCCCTGATAGATGTAGGACACGGTGACGGCGGCATCGCCGTCTCCGAAGTTGGCCAGGCACAGCCATTGCTCGAAGCCGGGGCCGGTATAGCCCTCGGCGAAATACCACTGCACGCCGGCCTGTCCGGCCCCCATCACGCAGTGTCCCCCGGTCCACCCGTGGCTTCCCATGCCCTGGTAATCGAAGTAGACGGGGCGCTCGGCGACGATGGGCCGGTTGGAGTTCACCTTCATGGACACGTCCTCGTCCTTGCCGGCTTCCTCGTTGACGCTGAAGGTCACCCGCCGGCTGCCCGGGACGTAGTACTCCTTGCGCAGGGGCTTTCCCTCGGCGTACATGTAATCCACCGTGACCGTGGCCAGCTGGTCCCCGAAGTTGGCCAGGCACAGCCATTCCTCGAAGCCGGAGCCGGTATAGCCCTCGGCGAAATACCATGTGTCCAGGGGCTCGTCCGTGCCCACCACGCAATGCCCCCCGGTCCAAGCGTGGGACCCCATGCCCTGGTAGTCGAAGTACATGGGGCGCTCGGCCACGATGGGTCTGTCCGAGACCACCTCTATGGAGACTTCCGCGTCCGGCCCCACCGCGCCCTTGACGTCGATGGTGTTGCGCGTCCCCGCGGGCACGGGGTAATCGACGGTCAGGGGATCCCTTTCGCCGTTGAAGAGATAGGTGACGCTCGCGGTGGCATCCTCGCCGGGGTCTCCGGGGTTGGCCAGGCACAGCCATTCCTCGAAGCCGGAGCCGGTATAGCCCTCGGCGAAATACCAGTCGCAGGTGGCGGGGATGAATTCCTCGTAGGCATAGAGGCGGCCGTCGGCGGCGGAATATACCAGGCCCCCCGCAACCACGGGATCGCCCCCCGCCTTCTGCTGCACGTACCACAATTCGCTGCCCGTGCCCGGATCCATGGCGGCCATGCCCCTGTTGTGAGCCCACATGGCGGTATCGAAGCTGCCCGCGTAGAGATATCCGGTGGTCGGGGAAAGCGCGCAGTTGCCGTTATAGGCCCCCCAGTTGGGATTGTCCCAGACCAGGTCGCCGGAGGCCATGTCGAAGGCATAGAAGTGGTTTCCTCCCACGGAATAATCGTTGCCGCAGACGTAGACGGTGTCGCGGTTGGTGTCCAGGAGCGGCGTGCCCGACGAGCCCCACATGGGCTGGCTCCACGCCAGGCCGGCCTGGCTCCCCTTGTCCTCGACGCAGTAGAAATTGCTTATGGGGCCTCCATACGCGAAGTCGCTGAAATAGATGGAGCCCTGGTTGTATGATACGTTGCCCGCCACGTCGTAGGTCGCGGCGTATTCCCATCTCTTGACGACCGGGACGCCGGACACGTCGAGGCAGTGGATCTTTCCGTTGGGGGAGTATCCGAAGGCCGCCGACTGCGGGATGTAGAGCCGGTTTCCGGTGCCGTCCACCCCCGGCGCCCCCGAGGCGGAGGAATTGGCATCCATCTGGTATCTCCACAATATGTCGCCGTTGGAGGCCTTCAAGCCCACGTAGCTCCCATAGGTGAAGTCGCCTACGACGATCACTTTGGTGCTCGCCGCGTCGTCATACATCACCGGGTCGCTGATGATCACAGAGGAGCCGAGCGTACCGCCCGCCGGCGTTATGTCCTTGCTCCAGATGATGTTGCCCTGGTCGGCGGCGTCCAGGCAGTAGACCTTCTTGCCGCACCCGATGTAGAGCCTGCCCGAGTCCACCAACGGCCTGGCCTTGGAGCCCATGCCACCCGCCCATTCCAGGTCTTTCTGCCACAGGAAACGGCCATCGGCGGCATCGAGGGCGACGATGCTGCTGTCTACACCCGGCGGCGACCATGGATCGTCCCCCGCGAAGAGATAGGCCACCCCCCCGGCGACGGCGGGGCCGGTGCCGTCCTTGATTCTGTAGTCCGCGCTCTCGAATACCGGGTCGCCCTGCCCGGTGGTTTCCGACGATATGGCGTTTTCCGTCCCGAGGGCGATCGCGGCCATGCTCAGGACGACCGCCAGGACGAGGCATGCCGTCCACCTCATCACGATTCCGGTGTTTCCCGCGATTCCGGCTTTCATGTTCTTCCTCCTTTGAAGATGTCGTGCTCCGCAGCCGGTGGCGGCATGAAAAAACCTCCCCTCTCGCCCTGAGAATGGAGGTCTGTTCCGCCTGCCAGGTTCTCTCTGTAATGCGGAGAGCTTGCTGACTTCTGCCGGGCAGGTCTTCTGACTCCTGGATCTTCGCTCCACCCCTCCTTCCCAACGTATGGTCAGTGGCTTAGCGGGGTTTCGCTCCCCAGTCACAGCGGCGCTACCGTGCCGGCCTCTCACCGGCTTCCCTCTCGGCCCTCGCGGGGCCCGGCAGGCATATTATACGGTTGCCAACTCAACCATGCTAACACAACGCGCATCGAAAAAGGAAGTGATGGAACCGCCGTCCGGGTGTCGCCCATATAAGAACACCGCCCGGGCTCGACTTGGTCAATCAGAGCTTTGTCGGCGTTACCCGTTGCCCGAGAACCGGGGGTCGGTCCGATATGTCGTTGAAGCATTGATGCGTGCATATAGACGGTTAATAAACATCAAACCAAGCCTTGATTTGACCGATATAAATCCCCCCGCCCGGGAACAGGGGGTCGGTCCGAAGCGACTTTCGCGAGCAGTATGTGCGAAAGGAATACCTCGTTTTGTATATGCATCCTGCGAGTGTGGAGCGAGGGCCGTTGCCCCCGGGCTCGGGCATCTAAACGCTACATCCGCTCGATGACCA
>CAZQFX010000063.1:0-1425 GCA_964592775.1 uncultured Actinomycetota bacterium | reverse complement strand
GAGGGCCGTTGCCCCCGGGCTCGGGCATCTAAACGCTACATCCGCTCGATGACCATGGCGATGCCCTGGCCCCCGCCGATGCACAGGGAGGCCAGGCCCAGCCTGGCGTCCCTTTCCTTCATGGCGGTGAGCAGGGTGACCACGATGCGCGCGCCCGTGCAACCCACGGGGTGGCCCATGGCGATGCCGCTGCCGTAGAGGTTGGTCTTCTCGGGATCCAGGCCCAGCTCGCGTATGCACGCCAGCGCCTGGGCGGCGAAAGCCTCGTTGAGCTCGATGACCCCGATGTCCTCGAGCTTCAAGCCGGCCTTCTCCAGGGCCTTGGGGATGGCGTAGATGGGCCCCACGCCCATGATGTCCGGGTCCACGCCCACGTAGGCGTAGGAGAGCACCCTGGCCAGGGGCTTCAAGCCCAACTCCTCCACCTTCCTGCCGGACATGAGCACGAGGGCGGCGCCGGCGTCGTTGATTCCGGAGGCGTTGCCCGCGGTCACCGTGCCGTCCTTCTTGAAGGCCGGCCTCAACGCGGCCAGCTTCTCGGCCGTCGAGTCGGGCGTGTAGTGCTCGTCGGTGTCGAACACCTGCACTCCCTTGCGCGTCTTCACCTCCACCGGCACGATCTCGCCGGCGAACTTGCCCGCTTTCACGGCGGCCTCCGTGCGGTTCTGGCTCTCCACCGCGTAGACGTCCTGGTCCTCGCGGGATATACCGTACTTCTCGGCGACGTTCTCGGCCGTCATCCCCATGATGAAACCGTTGTAGGGGTCGGTGAGGATATCCGTGAGGCCGTCCTTGAGCTCGCTCCCGCGCATGCGCTTGCCCCAGCGCAGGTCGTCGTTGTAGAAGGGAATCTGGCTCATGTTCTCCACGCCGCCCGCGACCACCACGTCGGAGTCGCCCAGGCGGATGGAGCGCGTGGCGTCGATCAGCGCCTGCATGGCCGACCCGCAGCCGCGGATGACGGTGTTGGCGGCCGCCTCCTGGGGGATGCCCGCCTTCAGGGCTCCCACCCTGGCCGCCGTGCACAGCTCGTCTAAGCGCACCGCCACGTGGCCGAAGATCACCTCGTCCACCACGTCCGGCGCGATGCCCGCGCGCTTCACCGCTTCCTCTATGACGATGCGCGCCAGCTCTCCCGTGGGGACGTCCTTGAGGCTGCCCCCGAACTTGCCGATGGCCGTGCGGCACCCGCTGACAATGAGGACCTCGTTCATCTCTCCCTCCCTTTCCGCTTCCCTTGCTGCATCCGGACGGGTTCAGCCACTGCTTCCAATATAATAATCGCTCACTTCGCCTTTCTCGATCTCTTTCCGCCTGCCCCGAGGAACGCGGCCCGCGTCTGCTGCCTCGATGGTTTCATGGCCGCGCGGCACGGGACTTTTCCTGGCGCGAGCGCCGCCTAACCTTCCCCGATCCCGTTCCAGG
>CAZQFX010000062.1:0-16104 GCA_964592775.1 uncultured Actinomycetota bacterium | reverse complement strand
CACAGGTCCGCCACGCTCCAGGCCCCATCCCTGAAGAAGCGGTGGTAGGCGTCGTGCGCCCTGGCCCCGAAGGGCTCGGCCACCTGGTAGACCCGCGTTATGGTCCTCCTGCCCGGGGTGAGCGCCTAGGCCGGAGGAGACGCGCAGGAAGATGACAAGCGACGCTGCCGTGAACAGTGGCGCGAACCGGGTGAGCATACCCTCCCATGCCTCGTGCGCGCTCATTTGCCCCCACCCCGCCTGGTCTCGAGCTCGGCCTTGAGCCGCAGGGCGTCTTCCATCGCCCTTTCCTCCAGCGCCCGGGAAGCTTTGCGGTACCGCGCAAGCGCCCTCTCCACCATCGGCACGTCCTCTTCGGTCAGGGTGATGAGGTGCGTGCGCCCCCCCACGCTGTAGGAGAGGGCCGGGCTCTCGTGGAGTTCCCCCCTCCGGCAGCGGCAGTTCTTGTTGCCGCATTTTCTGCGGAACGTGTAGAGCGTCCCCCTGAGCATGAGCGGTCTTCCTCCCGCCATGGTTCCTCCTCCTTCTCGAACCGTATGCCCCTACGCATACCGTCTTCGACGCGGAGGACGATGGTTCCTTCCATTTGTGAAAAAACGGGCGGTGTATTATGTCAGGAGGAGGGCATCAACTCAGGGCGGAAAAGCGCGAAAGTCCACCTGATGGGGAAAGTAGTATTACTTATTGCCGTGATAATCGCTGTTTAATAGGTTCACGTTCAGTTATTGAACCCACCTAATAATGCAATGATCGGAACCAGGGCCGCAGCAATAATCGCTACAACTGTTGCAATCAGCCAAAATATTTTCCATTTATTCTCGCTATCTATTTTCCAGAACCTGATAAGCGGCCTAAAGGCAAGCGTATTGCTATACCTTCCATAATTTGGCCTAAACCTATACCAATACAATGCACTAACAAGTAGGCAAAGCGATATCCATACAATTACTAGCAAGACTTGACCAGATCTCATCTTCTATCACTACCCTCTGTATCTGCGATAGGTACTAGTGTCGCGTCAATCAACAAGTGTCGGATAAAGGCGCGATAGCCTTATTCGGGCGTCCTCGGTCGTGAACTGCCAGTTGACCTTGGATTTCTTGTTGTTTCTGTGTTCCTGCCATGCCCGGACTTCTCTCCTGACGACATCGATGTCAGCGATTCTCCTGTCGAGGCACTGCCCGGTGAGCACGTTCAACTCGATCTCTGCCACGTTCAGCCAGCTCCCGTGTTTCGGAGTGTATGCGAACTCGAATCTATCCCACAATGCCTTTGCCTTTTCGGGCAGGTAGATTTCGTAAAGCGACCCCGGTGTATGGGTGTTCAGGTTATCCATCACCAGGGTTATCTTGAGTGCGCTTTCGTACCGGGCCGCGATCTCTTCCAGGAAATGTGCCCAGTCCCGCTTGGTCCTTCTCTCATTTACCGTTACCATTCGTTTCCCCGCCAGCGGCTCGACCGCCAGAAAGACGGCGCATACGCCGCAGCGCCGGTATTCATAGTCATACAGGGCCGGTCGCCCGGGAGCCGCCTCCACCGGGACCCTCGCCTCCGAGATCAGCTGCCTCGGGGACTCGTCCATGCACACCACGGGGTATCTCGGGTCATAGGGGCGCCTGTAGATATCCAGCAGCATCTCCATTTGAGCCACGAAGCTCCCGTTTTGATCCGGCGGGATCACCCAGCCTTTGCGCTTCCAGGGCTTGATTTCGTTTTTTTTAGGACGCGGCGCACGGTCTCGTGGGATACGCTGTCGATGTAGTTGAGTTCGACCGCCTTGTCCGCCAGCAGCCTCAAGGACCACCGGGAGAAACCCTCCGGGGGCTCGCTGCAGCTCAGGGCAACAAGGTGCGCCTCGAAGTCCCCGTCCGCTTTTTTGTCATAGACCCGGCTCCCCTTCTTTCCCCCGAGAGCGACCACAAGGCCCTCCTCGACGAACCGCTTCTTGACGCGGTCGATCTTCTTCATGCTTACGTTGAGAACGCGGGCCATCTCCTCGTTGGTGGAGCGCTGCCTCTGCAGCTCTCCCTCGTCGCACCCGAGCAGGATGAGGGCGTTGAGGACCTCCTGTGATCTGTGCTTGCCCTTGGAGACAAGCTCGCCGAGAGATTCCCTTTCCTCCGCCGTAAGCGTCACGATGTACCTCTTCATAATCAAACCTCCTTGGTTGGTTATGAAGAGAGTATACCATGAAACGTACGACATTACACTTATGACATGACACTAGGATACATAAGGATACATAAGAGTACCGTTATCGAGATAATAATGGCGGCGGTTGTTTTAAAAAACCTCTTGTCCTTTATGCGCGTGAATAGGCTTACCTTTTGTTCTGATGGTTTTCGCTCTTCAATTTTATGAACCAGAGGCTTTTTCGGTACAACTTCTTTTAAGCACTTCACTTTCCGATACCATATGTTGTGCCCTCAGTCTCGTGAGATTTACGTCCTTCGTGGTGTCGCGGCCGCGCGACAAGGATGACTGACCGAGAATCGAAGAGAACGTATGCTCAAGCCTTGGGGTCAGGCCCGGAGTTACGCTTCCTCTTTCTCCCGCGCGGCCATCTCCAAGGCCTTCGCTTCCAGCTGCTCGCTGTATTTCTCCCACTGCGACCTCTCCTCGTCGGGGGCGCGCCACAGCTCGAAGCGGCAGGTCTCGGCGCCGGCGGGGATGGTCTGGGTGAAGCGCACCTGCCAGTCGGCGAGCATCCCCTTCTCCCTCACCGCCTCCAGCATCCCCTGCACGAAGTAGCGCTGCACGCGGCAGTCGAAGGCGGCGTAGCAGTCCTGGTGCGGGCACCAGAGGATACGAAAACTCGCCTTGTCGCCGGAGTCGATGCTGGGGTCCTCCAGTGAGGCATAGGCGATGCAGTTGACCACGGTGGCGAAGAAACTCGCCATCTCCGCCTCGCTCATCCCCTCCGGTCTCTCCAGGTCCTCCATCATCTGGCGGCCGATATCCAGGCCCACCTCGCGCAGGGCCTGGTTGACTACCCGCTGCCCTTCCTCGCCGAACACGCGCTCGCAGGCCTTGAGGATACGGATGACTGCCATGGCCTGCATGTTGCCCCATACCCACAGGACACTGGGGTCGAAATCGGCTCTAGCGAGCACTTCCTCGCGTAGCCTCTTTAGCCCCTTGGCGTAGGGGAAATTGAAGCGGAAGTCCTTCCAGGACTCCTCCTCGCGGTGGTCGTAATGGGTCATGGCTCTCCTCCTTTGTCCATGCGGGCTGCGAAGCGGCCCGCGGCTCCAGTCCATTGTCACCAGGCATGGGTTCAAGCCCGACGACATGGACTATCGCATCGCGGAGGGCGACTTCCTCCTGGTGTCCGCCGGGGAGCCGCCGCTGGGCGACATCACGTAAGGGACATGGTTTTCCCGCCGGGCACACGCTTCAATAGAAGAGCTGGGCCAGTTCGTAGAGGTCCAGATTGACTTGCTTCGTTTCCGCCAGCGCCTCTGCGTACGGCACCGCCACCACCTCACCGGCGCGCATGCATGCCATGTGGTTGAAAATGCCCTTCTCGACCATGTCCACGGCATGCGCTCCCAGCCTGGTGGCCAGGACGCGGTCGAAGACGGTGGGGGGCCCGCCTCTCTGCAGGTGCCCCAGGTGGGTGACGCGTGTCTCGTATCCCGTCCGCACCTCTATCTCCGCCGCCAGCCATTCACCCACGCCTCCCAGGCGCACGTGGCCGAAGGGGTCTTTCTTCTGGTCCAGGACGAACTGCTCCTCCATGCCCGCTGGCTTCGCTCCCTCCGAGACCACGATGATGGAGAAGTGCTTGTTCATGCCGTGCCTCTTGTTGATGCGCCCAACGACCTCCTCGACGGTGAAGGGCACCTCGGGGATGAGGATGGTGTCGGCGCCCCCGGCGATGCCCGAGATGAGGGCGATCCATCCCGTGTCCCTCCCCATGACCTCCAGGATCATGATGCGGTGGTGCGAAAAGGCCGTGGTGTGCAGCTTGTCGAGGGCGTCCGTGGCCACCGATACCGCGGTGTCGAAACCGATGGAGTAGTCGGTGCCGGGAAGATCGTTGTCGATGGTCTGCGGGACCCCTACACATCTGACACCGTACTCCGCCAGGCGGTGCGCCACCCCGTTGGTGTCCTCGCCCCCGATGGCGATTATTGCGTCGATACCGTGTTTTCGCAGGTTGACGACGATATTTTCCCGGCCGTTCTCGATCTTGAAGGGATTTGTGCGCGAGGTGCCCAGGATGGTGCCCCCGCGCTGGATGATGCCGGAGACGGAGCCCATGAAGAGCGGCTCCACCTCGTCGTACACGAGACCGCTCCAGCCGCGCTTGATGCCGATGACCTCGTGGCCGTCCGCGATGGCTTTGCGTACCACGGCCCGGATGGCCGCGTTGATGGCGGAGCTGTCCCCGCCTCCCGTCAAGAGCGCGATTCTCACCTGTGACTCCCCCTCTCCTGCCTATGCCCTGCCCGCGCAGCCGAAGAGGCGCATCTTGCGCGCCGCTACCCCGCGCATGGCCTCCCTGGCCGGCGTAAGTATCTTCCTCGGATCGATCCGTTGCGGGTTCTCGATGTCGAAAGCCGCCATCGCCTTGCCGAAGGCATCGCGCACCTCGGTGTCGATGTTGATCCTGCCCGTCCCGCAACGGCCGGGCCGAGCAATTCGGCGTTGGTGACGAAGGGCATCTCTCCATGCACCTCCCCATGATATCGACATCCGGCACCGCACACGCGCGAAAACAGCTTCCCCGCGCGAGGCGATCAAAAACCATATAATAGCATACGAACAGGGCCCACCGCCGCGTCGCACCCCAAACCCCGCCATGCTGTTCCGGGGAAGTCCGCCCGTACCCATATATTCTTCCCAAAAAGGCATCGCGATTCACACACGGAGCTCGGCCCGGCCCGAGGCCCGCGGTGTCAGCGATGCCGGATCAACCCGTTTAGGGAGCGCTATCTCATCGGTCACGGGTTGGAAAAACAAGTATGGTTCTATTTCTCGCGGGCGCCGAGGCATTGTTCCCAGCGGGCGAAGATCTTCTGTATGGCGGCGCGGTGTTCCTCTGAGAGGAGCGAGATGGGCTGAACGGAGGACTCCAGGCTCAATACCGTCCGCAGCTCGAGCAGGCGGGAGCGGTTAAGCATGCGCTTGGTGGAGGCCGGGGTGGCCGGCGATCGCCTGGCTATCCTGGCCGCCAGCTCCATGACCTCACTCGATATCTTCCACAGATCGATTTTTCCGCATGGCTCATATCGTCTATCATGTAAGGGCCGTAGGCAAAGACAAGGGAGGGAGTTGAAGGCGGCGTGCGCGTAGCTCTCGTCTATCCAGATTATTACCAGTCAGGTTGCATCGAGGGTGAGCCCCAGGGCAGGGTGCACCTGGGCAGCGGTTACCTCTCCTCTTCGCTCAAGGAAGCGTGGCACGAGGTCGCATACCTGCACCTGGTTGATCCCACGGACCGCGAAAGCTTCCTGGGGTGGCTCGCCGCTCAAGACGCCGGCCTGGTCGCTTTCTCCTCCACCAGCCTCATGTTTTCCAAGGTGCGGCAGATGGCGACCTGGGCCAAGGAGGAGACTGGCTTGCCCGTGGTGGTGGGCGGCGTCCACCCCACCCTGGATCCCCTGGGAACCCTGGAGGAGGAGAGCATCGACTTCGTCTGCGTGGGCGAGGGGGAAGCGGTGCTGGTGGAGCTGGCGGAGGCCCTGGAGGGGCGCGGCGAAGTGAGCGGGATAGCCAGCCTCATCGGGCGCTGGCGCGGCAGGGACTTCGCCAATCCCGTGCGCCCCCTCCTGGAGGACCTGGACAGCCTGCCCTTCCCGGACCGCTCCATCTTCGACATGGAACGCATGGCACCGGACCAGCTGGAGAGGATATCGGTGATGGCCTCGCGCGGCTGCCCCTACCACTGCCGGTACTGCTCCAACCACGCCCAGAAGAGCGTGTACCCCAACGCGGACCGCTACGTGCGCTTCCGCAGCGTGGATAACGTGCTCAGCGAGATCGAGGGGCTGGCGGACGGCGCGGAGGAGATAGATCACGTCCGCTTCGACGATGACATCCTCACCCTGCGCCCCAAGTGGTTCGAGGAGTTCGTACGCGAATATCCGCGCCGTGTCGACCTGCCCTTCATCTGCAATTCACGCGTCGACCTGCTGGACGAGGAGAAGATAGAGAAGCTCAAGCAGGCGGGCTGCAAGACCATCTGCATGGGCATCGAAAGCGGGAATCCCTGGCTGAGGAGGGACGTGCTCGGGCGCAAGATGAGCGACGAGCGTATCCTGGAGGCCTTCCGCCTCTGCCGCAAGTACGGCATCGGCACGGTGTCTCTGAACATGATGGGCTTTCCCCGGGAGGACTTCTCCATGGTGTTGGACACCATCAAGCTCAACGGGCGCGCCGAGCCGGGTATAACCCAGATAACCGTGTTCTATCCCTTCCCTGGTACGGAGCTGTACCATACCTGCCAGGAGGAGGGCCTTTTCGTCACCGACGACACCGATACCCTCTTCACGAGGCGTTCGGCCCTCAATTTGGACGGCATCAGCGAGGACCAGATGGAGCTGGTGAGCGAGTTCTTCACCGCCCTGGCCTGGCTCTACCACGAGATATTCGCCCTACCGTCATCGCTCTCCAGGCCGCTCGAGCGCATGCTGGACTTCGTGCTGGCAAACGAGCGCATCCCCTACGCATGGAAACGGAAGATGGGGGAACGCCTGCTCCTCCGCCTGCCGTGGGAATGGTACATGACCACGAAGTACTAGGGTCTGACGCAAAAAGCCGCACTTTCCCAAGTGCGGCTTTTTGCGTCTGACCCCAAAGGCTATTGCAACAGCGCTTCGATACCGCGGCGCGAGGTGATCGCAGTTCGATCCGGCAGACTGCACCTTTTGGGTCTGACCCCGAGGTGTTAAGTTCTTGCGGGTGCGGCGGTCAGCGCAAGATGCGGACGATGCCGCGGGTGCCGTCGACCTGCACCATCTGGCCGGTCTTGATGATGCGCGTGGCCGGACCCACGTTTACCACCGTAGGTATGCCGTATTCGCGGGCCACGATGCTGCCGTGGCTGAGCAGCCCGCCGAGGTCCATCACTATGCCGGCGGCGGTGAGGAAATGCGGCGTCCAGCCCGGGTCGGTGAAGGGCGCCACCATGATCTCGCCCGGAAGCACGTGGCCCTCGTCCGAGCGCAGCATGACCCGCGCCGGGCCGGTGACCACGCCCGGACAGACCGCCAATCCCTCCATCAGCTCGACGTCCTCGTCTATCTCGTCCGCGATAAAGTCGTCCGGGTCGAAGCTGCCGTAGATCACCTTGGGAGGGATTATCTCCATGTTCCTCTCGTACTCGTCGCGGCGCCGGCGGATCTCGCCGCGCAGATCGGATATATCCCGCCGTGTCAGGAGCGTCTCCAGCTCCTCCAGGTAGAGGAAGAAGCTGTCTTCGCCATTTTCGAGGACGCCGCGGGCGGCTAGCCTCCCTCCCAGCTCCAGGAGCAGGCCGCGGGCCAGGGCCACGGCCCTTACCGCCTCGCTCTTGACGTTCTCCCGCATGACCAGGCCCTGTTGGGCCTGTACGAGAACGTAGTCGAAGAAGCGGCGTTTGAGCGGATTCACGAGCAGGCGCCTGCAGCGGGCGGTCAACTCCTGGCGCACGGTCTCGTTCTCCCGCATCTTGGCCAGCGGGTCGACCCTCTCCATGCCCAGCAGGTAACCGCGCAGTATGCCCTGGATATAATCCGGGTCCTCCGACCACCTCCTGTTGCGCAGTTCGAGTTCCCCCCGCGTGTGATGGCCGTGCTCGAACATGAAGAGGTCCCACTGGGCGAGGAACGCGGCCGCGGCCCCGCTCTCCGCCGACTTCCCTCTCAGCGCCTCGAAGGAGGAGCCGGAAAGAACGGCCTCCCTCAAACCCTCGTCCGCGTCCGCCGCCAGCGCCAGCCTCCACAGCTCGTACCCCGCGTCGGCGCTGCGCATGCCCTCCACGCCGCTGCAGAGGCGGTTGGCCGAGATGCCGCGGTAGTCCTTCAGCCAGGTGTTGCACAACCCGTCCAGGGTCATGAAATAGTACATGCCGCGGGCGGCGACGCCGATGATGGCATCGCTCTCGCTCATCGTCTGGATGACGCGCCCGATCGTCGCGATGATCTCCTCGTCCCCCATGGACGCCGGATCGATCCGCTGCATGGCGGATAACTTGTCCCGCATTTCCGCAATAAAAGCCCGGCCCCTGTCGAGAGACAGGGAATGGAACCAGGCCAGGAACGACGGCAACCTGACCAGGGCCTTGCCGAGGCCGAAATCGAGGCCGGGTATATCTTCGTCCGGGATGGACACATCCCGCAGCGACGTGCCATCGCCGCCGAGGCTCCCCTGTTCCCCTCCCAGCGCCTGGCCGACGTCCATGTGGCGCATCCCCGGAAAGGAGCGTATCACGCCGGTCATGGTGTTGAGGTTGAAATAGGCGCGTCCCGCGATCTGGCCCACTATGGGGTTGTCCCCAAAATCGAGGCCTATCCTCCCGAAAATGGACCCGAACACCTTGAAGACGATGAGCGCAACCAGCGACCAGGTCGCGGGAGTGACCACGTCGGGGAGGATCTCCCCCGTATTCACGTTGCTCCATACCTGGCGGTCCTCCCAGCTTCTCTCGCGCCCCAGCGCGGTTACAGGCCTCGCCTGGAGCAGGAACACGCTCCCGCCTGCTGCTGCCCATTCCACGTCCAGCGGACACCCTAAGGCCGATTCCGCCCGCATGGCCATAAGGGCCAGTATCGCGGCCGTCTTTTCGCCGATGCAGAACCCGCCGCGGGCACCGCCCCCGAGGGTGGCGGCGATCACCCTCACGCCGCGCTTGGTCAATACCAAGCGGTCGGGCGCCACGCTTCCTGAAACGAGGGCGTCGCCAAGACCCGGTACGGCCTCTATCGTGATGCGGTCGGCCCTGCCTGTTACGGGATCGGCGGTGAAGATGACGCCCGCGGCATCCGCCGCAACCATCTCCTGCACGATGACCGCCATATCCACGCCGCAGTGATCAAAGCCGTTGCGTTCCCGGTACTCGTAAGCCCGCTCCGTCCATATGGAAGCCCAGCATTCCTTCACGGCCTGGAGGCACATATCCACACCCTCGACATCGAGAAGAGTCTCGTATTGCCCTGCGAAGGAGCTGCGGGCCAGGTCCTCGGCGGTGGCCGAGGAACGCACCGCGACACGACCGCCCCCCAGCTCCCGGTACATGCGCGCGATATCTCCCGCGAGTTCGTTCCCGAGGGGAGCCGCCACGACCCCTTGTCGCAGGGCCCGCAACGCGGCGCGCCTTTCGCCGGGGGAGAGATAGGGGATGCTCGCGGCAAGAGCGCTTGTGTCCTCGCCGCCGGCTCCGTTCCCGATATGCCCGCGGTATGCGGAGGAGGTTATGCAGTAACCCCGCGGGACCGGGAGGCCGGCCCGCGCCAGGCGCGCCAGTCCCAAGGCCTTGGAGCCCACGGAGCTCCGGTCGGCCTCTCTCAGTTCATGCAGGGGAACCACATACCGCGAACGCAATATACAATCCGTTCCTCGCCGGCTTCACGACCCACGTTATATATCGAGATCCGGGATGCCCCCCTGAAGAGATGATCTAAGATCGCTCGCACCCGCGTCCGGTCACCCCGAGGAATCAAGGCCGGATGCCGCCGCAAGGCGGGCATCCGATCCCCGGCTGCCCGGCCACGTGAAGCTGAGGAGAAAGGACCTCGGCGATTATTGGGTGCGGGTGGGGCCATGGCGGATACTCCACGATGCCGACGATGGCGGGTCGGTGGTCGCCATCATCGCCTATAGCGGCCTCGTGCGCTTGAAACAACGGAGAAATTCGTGATCTTCCTCGATGGAGATACCATTATCGAGGGGAGCGCGGAAGCCTTGTGCGGCGCGATGCTGGAATACGGTCACGACATCGCCTCGGTTAAAGTGCTTCCTTCGCGCAGAAAAACTGTTATCGAGCAACTTCAAGGAGTCGAGTACGATATTGCGATGCGGGCCAGGCTGCTCTACCCCTGGTTGACCAGCGGAGCCGGCATGGTTGCAAGGAGGGAAGTCATGATGGAAATCATGATAAGCCACTCCTTATTCTTCAACGGAGGCGACATAGAGGGACCACGTTGAACTGCACGTGCCTCCCTCCCATGGCGAAGTAGGCCTCGATGGTCGGGGCGAGTTTATCCGCCTTTTCGTCAGCGTCCAGGAGCGATGGCGACAGCTTGATGTTCAGGGCGGTGCCGTCCGAGGGCGGGGCGCCGCCCGCGGCGGCCGCGGAGTGCAGTACGGCGGCGGGGCCGCCGGTCTCGGTGGCGTTCACCGGCGAGATGCCGTTGGAGACGGGCTCTCCCGCCTTGCGGCCGTCGGGGGTCGTGCCCAGGGACATGCCGTCCGCCACGTGCACGCCGTAGGAGAAGATGCCGGGGCGGTAGAAGCCTCCCCGGCCGCAGGGATGCTTCCTGGCCTCGCGCCCCTCTGGGTAGGTTTCCCCCTGGTCTCTTCAACCACGAGCTTCACCGCACCCTCCCGTGATGTAACCAAGTAGTCCTCATCGCTGGAACTCCCCTTCAGTAAACCTATCATACCAGGACGCGGCGGAAAAACAGGCCGGAGGGCGGTCCCTCCGGCCTGGTATGCGCTGGTAGCGGGGGGGAGATTCGAACTCCCGACCTTCGGGTTATGAGCCCGACGAGCTACCTGACTGCTCCACCCCGCGTCGATTTTCAAGCTTCTAAATATATATGTATCAGCAAGCAGCACAAATGTAAAGGAAGTCCGCGTACAGTTCGGCGCGCGCGAATCCCCCTCTCGTGCGGAAGAACATTGTCAACACCAACAACATACGTATACAATTTTTTACAGAAGGCGCTTGTCCGGGAAGCGCAAGCGCTCGATTGGCGTTATTGGCAAAGCCGGTATCCGCACCAGTGCCTTAACGTTCTGGGGAAGGAGGGAGGCGGTTATTGAAGGGCCGTAAGGGAACCGCGATCGCCGTGGCGTTGAGCCTTATCATCGTCGCCGCCCTCGCCGTCCTGGGACCGTATTTCTACCATCGCCTGCGCGAGGTATCCGCCACGGCCGGCGATGAGCCGCAGGAGACGGAGGATTTCAAGCCCCTTACACACGACGAAGTGCTGGGGCCTCCCCTCTCTTTCGAGACCCCCGCTTATATCCGCATCCCCGCGGTGGGGATAGACGAGGAGGTGCGGGAGGGCAGCGACGTCGACGAGGAGTTGGAGGTGATCCTCTCCCGGGGTCCCGTCCACCTCACCCATACCGGGTTTCCGGGCTGGCCGGGCAACTGCGTCATCTCCGGCCACCGCACCACCAAGACCAGGCCGTTCAACCGCCTGGACGAGCTCAAGGCCGGAGATATCGTCTACATCCAGAACCCGCGGGGGATATACGAGTACCAGGTGACCGAGCTGCGCTACATCGATCCCAGCGAGAACGTGACCCTGCATGCGGAGGACCCCGTCCTCACCCTCACCACCTGCGCGCCCGAGGGCGACGCGACGCTGCGCCTGGTCGTGCGCGCCACGCTGAAAGGCTTCACCCCCGTCTAGGAGATGGAGTAGTCCGTCCTGTGTCGGCGCGATAAACAGGGGCATATCCAGAACTGCGATAAGGTCATTCCTGATGGAAATATGGTTTATTACCATTACCTACAAGGGTTAGCGTACACGGGCCGTACATCGCAATTAAGCTCCCGGTCAGGCTGTGGAGGGCTGGCCCCCAGTGTGGAAAATGGAGGGCTGGCCCCAGGCTAGGCGGTCCTGAGCTCCAGTTCGAGGTAGTCGGGGCTCGTGCTCCGGTACGTTATCTCGGCTTCCACGCCTTCCGCGTATTCGAACATGGCCGCCATCCTGCCCACCACCCGGGGAACGTGAAACGGATTGCCGATGGCGATCTCCAGGTGCCCTTCCCCGAAGGAGTAGTCGAGCACCTCCCCGAAACCGCAGGCGGAGAAGTCCTCGGCCGACCTGCGGTAGAACTCCGCCTTGCCCATCTCCGGCACGCCCCGCAACCCGCGACGGTAGAAGTCCCTGGTTATATCGAGCAGCATGCGATCGAGGTCCTCCGCGGTGTCTCCCTTCATCTCGCGCAGCATGCCGAGCAGGACATGTCCGGAGGTGAAGATAACCCTCCTTCCGGTATCGCGCTCGCGGATGGTGCCCTCTTCCTCCCTCCATTCCATCACGGCCAGTGCCGACGGCAGGCCGCAAGCGGGGCACCTATTTCCCGTTGCCGCTTTATCGCTGGAATGGTCTCGCACTGTCGCCAGCTCCCTCTTGGCGTTGCGTACCGCTCTCTGGGCCTTCACGTTCAGGGACTCCTTCGCCTGCTCCTCCGCCTGGACGGTCAAGGAGAGGATGGAGTCCTCCCCGTCCCTTACCCAACCCAGCCTCGATCCGGATCCCGTGACGTACTCGAAGAATCCCTTGATGCCCCAGGCCAGGGAGATGATGTCGAAAGGATGCCTCAAGCGCATCACCAGCGACTTCCCCTTGTGGTATTCCACGAACTCGAGTTTCCCGAACCCGAACAGGGCCATCTCTTTCAGGATGCGGTTCTTCACCACGAGGAGGGGTACCGCCCGCAGGGCATGTCTACGCCAACCGAAAACGATATTGCTGCGCAGGTAACCCTGCATCGCCGCCCTCTGGCCGCGGATCATGATGTCGGCGATGGACACGCCCAGGCGGCTCTCGAGTTCCGACCACAGGTGGGAATAGTAACCGGCATCGAACACGGCCATGCGCATGGTGGGATCTCTGCGCGAAAATACGGTACCGTTCCCCAGCCAGGAGTAGTTTCTCGACAGGCGCAGCGGGAGGCCGCACTTCCTGCAACGACGCAAAGCCATGCTTCGTACCTACCCCATGCGCTTTCTATCCACCCAACCTTCCCCGCGGTCTTCCGTCAGGGCGGCCGTGCGAAAGGAGGTCATGGCCCCGTCTGTCCCGAGAGGCCGGCCATCTGATCGGCGATCTGGCCGATCTGGTTGAGTTTCGCGCCGAAAGTAGTCCAGTCCCCGTTGCGCTGCGCGGAGATCATCTCGTCTAGGGCCTGGTTCAACTGCTGGACCAGGGCCGCCATGTCGCCTTCCGGCTGCGGTTGCGGTTCGGGCTGGGGCTGGGGCTGGGGTTGCGGTTGGGGTTGCGGTTGGGGTTGGGGCTCTATATCGAAGATGGCGGCCAGCGCCTCGTCCAGGGTGGGGCGCATCTCCACGCGGTCTCCGAAACCTACTATCACCCGTTTCAACTGCGGTATGGCGGGATTGGTCGCCTCGAGGTAGAGCGGCTCGACGTAAAGCAGCGACTCCTCGATGGGGATGACCAGGGTGTTGCCACGTATGACCCTGGAGCCCGCCTGGTCCCACAGGGTGATCTGCTCAGATATCTCGGTCTGCTGATCAACAAGGGACTCAAACTGCTGTGTGCCGTTGACCAGCTTCCCCGGCGGGAAAGTGAAGTTGATCAGCTTTCCGTATGCGGGGAAATCGCATCGCGCCGCCACCCAGTCCACCATGTTGTTCTTTCCGCGCGGATTGAAGGGGAGCATGAGCACCATCTCCTCCTTCTTTTCGCCCGGCAGCCTGAGGATGACGTAGTAGGGAGTCACGGGCTGAGTCTGGCCTACGTCGTAGGTCTCGGTGGAGACCTCCCACACGTCCTCCTTGTGGTAAAAGGTATCGGCTTCGTTAATATGGTATGTCTTGTACTGCTCCATCTGCAGGCCAAAGAGGCCTTCGGGGTAGCGCAGGTGCCGCTTGATATCCTCGGGCATCTCCTCGAGCGGTGTGAAGAGTTCGGGGAATATCTTGCCGTAAGTTGCCGCTATGGGGTCTTCGGGATCGACCAGGTAGTAGGTGAGGGTACCGTCGTACGCGTCGATGACCACCTTCACCGAGTTGCGTATGTAGTTGATCCTCTTGCCCTGGAAATCGAGGTATTCGGAATACGGGTAGAGATCGCTCGTGGTATAGGCATCAAGGATCCATTTCTGGCGCCCGTCTTCGGTGATCATCAGGTAGGGGTCTCCGTCCAGTTCCAGGAATGGCGCCACCTCGAGCGCCCTGTCCTTGATGTTGCGGCGGAACATGAGCCGCGATTCGCTGTTGACGTATCCGCTGAATAAGAAGGTGATATCGGCGTTGCGTATGGAAAAAGCCAGGCGCTTGAGGAAGCTGGACACCTGCACCCCGCCCCGTCCTTCGTAATAGGGCTCTACGAGTTTGTTCGTACCCTCGAGGGGATAATCGATCTCCTCCGCGCCGGTGCGCACCACCACGTAATCATGGGCCAACTCCCCGTAATACAGCTCCGGCCGTTCGATCTTCACTCCCAGGTCCGCCGTGGATACGGGCGGGATGTCCTTTATCAACATTACGGGATCTCCCTCCCCGGTCAGCTCGTTCGAGGGGGCCATGACCGTCCCATAACCATGGGTATAGGAAATATGGGTGTTCTGCCAGGTCTTGGCATCCTCGCGCAACTGGTCAACCACCAGTTCGCGACCGGAGAGCATCATCTGGGTGTAATCGTCACCGAAGACGGTGTAACGATCCACGTCGACGTCGTTGAAATCGTAAAGCTGGCGCAGCTCCTGCCGCTGCACGAATACCTGCCCCAACTGGCGCGGGTCCCACAGGCGTATGTTGTCTATGGTGGCGGAGTTCGCGAGTACCTCCTCGTAGGTGAGGTCGAGGTTGGCTGGAAACTCTTTTATTTCCACATTGGCATCCTCGCCCTCGTTCTTGATGCGGTAGGCATCCTGCGTGAACTCGATATTGTACCCGATGTACTCCCTCTCGCGCGCCAGCTCCTTGGGCTTGACCACGTAGTTCTGGATTACCAGGGGGTAGAGGAGTCCCGCCAACAGGGCGACGACGACGATACCCGCCACGCCCGCCACGGGAAGCTTCCATCCCTTGTAGCGTATGTTGAGGATAAAGAGGATGGCGCATATGACGCAGGCCGCTATAAGTATCCAATAGGCCGGGATCTGGGCGTGCACGTCGGTGTAGCTGGCCCCGATCACCGTGCCCCGTGGCGAGTATAGCATCCCCAGCATGTCCAGGCGGAAGTCCCAGGCCTGCACCAGCAGGATGATGCCCGCCAGCACCGAGAGGTGTGTCTTGACGCTGGTTGCGAAACGCTGCCCCTTCGCGGCGCCGAAGTTGATGGCCCCGTAGAGGAAGTGGACGGCGGCCGTGATGATCAGGATGAAGATAATGGAAGTGATCAACCAGCCCACGAAATAACGCAGGAACGGGAATTCGAACACGTAGAAGCCGATGTCCTTCCCGAAGATGGGGTCCACCTTGCCGAAGGCGGTGTGGTTGAAGAACTTGAGCGCGTTCTCCCACTGGCCCGCCGATACCCAGCCCACGATGAAGGAGATCAGAACCGAGAGGGCAAGTAGTCCGCGGTCCAGCCATTTGCCGGCGCGCTCGCGGAAGCGCGCGAGCGATTCCTCCACCGGGGACAGGCTCCCCGCGGGTTTCTCATAGCGGGGCGTGAAGCGGCGCGCCAGCCAGACGTTGCCGTAGAGGATAGTGAAGAAGAGCAGGCCGAAGGCGAAGAAGAGCCATATCTGGGTCACGATCCTCTTCCAGAAGATCGAGGTGTAGCCGACCTCGTCGTACCAGAGCAGGTCGGTATAGAAGGTGGCCAGCCAGGAGGCGCTGAGTATGAGGACCATGAGGACGATGATGACGATGCCCACGATCCATTTCGTGCGGGGCTTGATCTTCTGCCACCTTTCCTTGAAGTCCTCCCCCGGCACCTTTTCTTCCTTGCGGCGGAATATGGAGGGCAGCTCGCCCCCTTCTCCGCTCCCTCCCCGGAACAGGGAGTCCCACGGGAACTTCTCATTCGGCACGCTGTCAGCCTCCTTATGAGCCTCGGTCCGGGAGCCGGCCACATGCACCGCCGGTCTCCGCGGCAAGGTCCGTATCCGACTCGGTCTTTACCGGTTATCCCTCTCCTTTATGAAACCAGACGCGAGCACCGCTTGAAAACCCCTTTTTTCGACCGGGCGGCCGGGGACGCAAGCTCGGGTCTTATTATGCATCCGCCTTACCTGGTAGAGAGG
>CAZQFX010000061.1:0-16180 GCA_964592775.1 uncultured Actinomycetota bacterium | reverse complement strand
TCGGCCGAAGCAAATTTGCTAGAAAAGCTGCCTGGGAGGGTGGGGAAAGTGAGTTTAAAGACCCAAGTCAAGGGTAAACCTCCCTTACCCCTTTCCGAAGGGGTTGCTTAAACCTATTGGCTTGGGAGGACGCCTCCGAACGGGCACCTTGCCCCTTTCGCCTTGGCGGATATAGCCTCTCTCTTTCGTCTGCGTTTTGCGGACCCTTCCAAACCTCTAGTTCACCTGATGGAGGTCTTTTCGGCCAGTCACCTTTATGGGCATCTCCCGCCGCGGGGCGGGGCGTGCTATGGAATGATGGGGCCTGCATGCCGGGGTCTATCCAGCCCTTTGATCCTTGGCCTCCGCGAGGAGGCCCGGATATGACCCCGGGTGAGACTTCCCGGCAGCCCGGTCCGCTCGCGGGCAAAGAGGTGAACCGCCGCGAGGGGCATGCCCATGCGCGGCTCCCCTACAAGCGGGCCCCGCAGGCCCCGTTTTTCATGTCCATGTCGTCGTCGTACACCGTCCCATCCCTCCACATGGCCCACATGATGGCCAGTATCTTGCGCTGGACATTGAGGCGGGCGTGATCCTCGGATCCGGTTTTAGCCAGCGAGCGCGCATGGGCGCGCTTGATGAGGTTGTCTTCGCGGGTTCTGAGGGCGGCCCGGAAGGCTTTGTTCGAGACGTCTTTTAGGGCCCCGTTCCCCGAGGGGTCCAGGTGTTGCCGGCGCAGGCTCTTGCCCCCGGTCTCATGCTGGGCCACCCCCAGGCTGGAGTAGCGGGAGATCTGGCCCTTCTTCGCGAAGCGGTGGGGGCACTTTATGCAGGCGCAGAAGCGGGCCGCTCCCGCCGGCCCCACCCCGGGCATCTCCCGCCACGCCCGCACGATGCCGATCTCTTGGCCCAGGCGCACGAAACGCCTCTTGGCTCGGGCCCGGGAGCGCAGCAGGAAGTCCAGCTGTTCGTATTCGGAGGCGAGTATCTCCCGCAGGTGCGGGCTGGCCAGAAGGGCCATGGCCCGCTCGCGTCCCCGCTTGCCGTAGACCCGGGCTCCCTCGCAGATGATGCCCTCTCCCCTGAGCTCGGCCTTGATTTGGTTCTTCTGTCCCTTGGCCCTCTTCACCAGCCGTTCGTAGGCCCTGACCGCCGCCTGGAGCTCGTAGATCCTCTCGTCGGCGGCGTGGCAGGCCTCCTTGTAGTTGCCCAGCCGGGCGATGTCTGCGAGCTTCGCGGCGTCTATCTTGTCCGTCTTCACCGCGTCGCGGTGGATCCAGGGGTTGGCCCGGGGCTCGCAGACGGCCACCTTCTGCGCATGGCCGATGAGCACCCGCTGCGCCCAGCCCGCGAGGTCGCACTCCTCCAGCAGCACCGTGGCCTCACCTCCCTGGGCTTTCACGTAGGCGATGAGGTTCTCCTCGCTGGTCTTGAACCTCTCCGAGTTCAAGAGCTCGCCCTCCTGGTTTCTCGTCGCCCCCCGGCAGCACTTGGCCGCCAGGTCGATGCCGATGTACACTTAACTCATCGGATGCCTCCTTTCCGTCGTGCCGGCTCCTTAACCGGCAGGTACGTTTGTTACCTAATTGTTCGGAGGCGTCCGGTCTTTATCATTCCAGGCCTGGAACGGGATCGGCAGCAGGGGCCGCGATTTGCCTCCTGACGAAGCTTGGTCACTTTCATACTCATACAAACGGCCCCGTGATTAATAGCTAGTTGTTTGATCCCGTTCCAGGGCCGCCCTTAAAATAGCGGCCCGCGATTTCATCCTCGGTGATGTCGCGGCCGCGCGATATGGATGACTGACCCCGAAAGGGAACCATGAGGGCGGGCTAAATCCCACTCCAGGGCTGACCCCAAAGGGGATTTGAGGGTGGGCTAAATCCCACTCCAGGGCTGACCCTAAAGGAGATTATGGGGGGAGGTGGACGGCTAGGGTCACGCCACGGCCATATGGAAGGCGCTCGAAAGTACCACCTATCTGCTCCGCCCGTTCGCGCATGTTCAGCAGGCCCAGGTGCACGGCTCCGTCGTCCCCTGCGGGCATCTCGAAGCCGCAGCCGTCGTCGCTCACCACGAGATGGATCCCGTCCTTGTCGCGGCCGAAAAGGACCACGGCTTCCCGCGCGCCGGAGTGCTTGATGATGTTGGCCAGCGACTCCTGCACGATGCGATAGAGGTTGATCTTCACCTCCCCCGGCAGCTCTCCCTCCTCGCCGCTGGCCATGAACGCGACCTCGACGGGATGGTCGGCGTTCACCCGGCGCACCAGGTTACGCAGCGCCTCGGTGAGCCCCAGGTCGTCCAGCACCGGCGGGTGCAGGGAGGCCGAGAGGTCGTGCAACTGTTTCAGAACCGAGGAGATCGATGACGAGGCCGACTCGATTAGCCTGCGCACGTTCTCCATCGTACCCTCCTCGCTCAAGGCCATCTCGAGGTTCACGAGGGCGCTGGTGAGGTTCTGTCCCGTGTCGTCGTGGAGGTCCCGGGCCACCGCCGCCTTCTCCCTCTCCTGTATCTCGAGTATGGATTGGAAAAGCGCTTTCAGCTCGACGTTCTTCCACCACAGCTCACGCGTGAGTTCGGTGTTCTCCTTCATCTGCGCCGAGAGGAGGTACTGCTTGAAGCTCATCTCCGTCACCACCTGCGCGATGGCGTTGACCACATTGAGCAGGAACTCCACCTCTTCGATGTTCACGCTGCGCACTTTTTGCAGCGACTCCAGCAGCGGTACGGGATCCACATCCAACTCCTCGGCCAGCCCGCGGTACTTCTCCGGATCAGGGGGCTCCATAAGCGAGGCGTCGCCGCTGATCATCCCCACCATCTCCCCGCCCAGGATGAGGGGGGCGTCGAAGCAGATGAAACCGGCATGGCAGACACGCACTTTCGGCTTCATGGTCCTCCTCAGCTCCGCCAAGCCCCCGATGGCCGAGTTGTAACAGCGCATCACTCCCTCGAGGGAATCGATGATGAGCTTGCAGTGCTCGCCCCCGGTGGTGCTCACCACCACCGGCATGCTGTTCATATCCAGGATCCATAGGCGCACCCCGGTGATCAGGGCCAGCTCATCCACCAACTCCTGCAGATATTTAACGTCGAGTATCTCGCTGAAGGCGATTTCCCGCAGTTGCAGGGGCTTGATGAGCTCCGCGTACGCACTAGGAGCGGAGAGAACCCCTATCTCCTGCAGGAACTGCCCCACCCCCATGGTCCAAAGCTCTATGAAGGGGAGGAGCATGTCCAGGCTCAACCTCTCCTCGCGAACCATGGAGAGGAAGACCTCGCCGAATTCCCCGGCGCTCCGTATGTCGTTAAAAGCCTCGAGGTCATTAGCATCCTCGAAACAGATCTCGAACAACGGCCTGGCGCTTTCAGGGTCTATGAGTAAAATATCCTCGCCCCGTTTTTTGCCCGCCGCGCATCCGCCCGGCGCCCGGACTTTCAGGACGGCTCCGTCCTTCAAAAAATCCAGAGCGGATCGGATCGGGCTGTCTCTGCTGATGAACAGTCTCTCGGCCAGGTCCTCAAGAAGTTCCTGAATGTCTTGTTTCATACCGCCTCACCACCCAGACTGATGTCCCGAATAGAATTATATCCCACCCGGCTGGGTCGATCCCCCTTGGGGCCACCTTTATGGACCCAAGTCAAGGGTCCTTAAGGGTGACCCCGGGTGGGATTTACGGGGCAGGCATGGAACGGTATCAGGACATCTCCACGACACGGATAACGTGATCGGTGAGCTCGGAGACGGCGTCCGGCCTCTACATGTTAGAATCACATCACTGAAGCCCGTTGCGAGGAGCTATCTGGCATGAATCGGTTACGCGACGGGGAGAACACAAAGGGGACCATGCCCCATATGAGGAGAGAAGACTCGCTTTGCGAGACCTGCGCGGGATGGCCTTCCGCTGACATACGCGAGCAGGTTTTCCTGGCCGCCTCCGCGGCCGTCTTCTTCTGGACGGGCTTGCGGGCGCTCAAACGTAACAGGCCGCAGTGGATCCCTGCCTGGTTAGCTGGACTCATCGCGTGGGCAACGATTCCCAAGTACTTTATCTGCATGCGCTGCGAGAACTACGGAAAGCCGTGTGACTTCTTCTACGGTGGCAGGTACGCCGCCCTCATGTTCAAGAAGCAAGACAAGCAGTTCGGGCCGGCTGGTTATTTCGCGGAGGGCGCAACGTCAGGCGTCTTCCAGTTCCTACCAGCAATAGCGGCGCGGGGAGACCCGCGGGCCCTCCCACCCTACGCTTTTTCCGGGGCGGCCTTCATGGCGCTGCTGGCGAAGTTCTGTTGCATCGATTGCGTGAGATACGCGCGGGACCCGTGGAAGGCTAAGTACTGCCCCACCTACAAGGCGATCAAAGGAATGGGGCTCGCGTCTCCCGAAACGGGAAACCAAGGCGTCTGAACGGCATGTTGGCCGTCTCCGTCCATCGGACAACGCCTCGCCTTGAGTAAACCGGCGCGGGCATCAGATAATCTGCCTGCTTAACCGGGGGAATGGGCCACTCTACCCTACCTGCACTGCCGGGGTGGTCCGCTTCTTCTTCAGCACGTTGGCCACGAACTCGTCAATCTGCTCGTCCAGGGCGCTCATGGGGGTCATACGCCGTATCCAGGAATCCCCCTGCAACATCAGGGTGGGGAGCTTGGAACGCTTCATGATCTCCCCGCGCACCAGCGAGAAGACGCTCCAGGTCTGCTTACAGGAGTGGTGCCCGCAGTAGATACAGGCGTCCGCGTCGAGCTGCGAAGTCCAGTAGGCGACGTCGTCCACCCACTGGGTGGACATGGACTGCGCCCCCACCTGGCGGGTCATGGCGTAGTCCCAGCAGGTGTCGGCGAGGCCGTCGATCATGCTCTCCATGGAGCTGGTGTCCACTGGCTGGAAGAAGAAGGACCCGAGGAGGTCGCCCAGCACGGTGATGCCCCGCTCCTCCATGCGGTTGAAGAAGCCGTACCAGTCCCAGTAATAATAGGTGTAGATCCAGAAACAGCGCGCGACCTCTTCTTTCGCAGGGTAAAGCCCCTTCTCCAGCCTCTCCTTCACCGTGTCGATCATCGAACGCAGGATGTCCAAACCTATGTCCGTCCCCCACAATATATAGCGAACCGCGTAAGCGTACAGGGTGAAGAGGTTGGGGCACGGATTGGGGCGGATCTTGCGCAGTTCCCACAGGTCGTAGTAAAGGTCGTTGGCCTGGTTGGCCCTGGTCAGCACCTCGCGCATCCTCTCCTCGCGGAGCTCCTCGCCCACGAACTCCTCCATGTCCTTCACCAGCTGGCGGAAGTAGGTGCGGTAAGCCTTGCGCCCCCGCGGCGAGTCGTCCACCGGTTTGTCCAGGAGGAACTGCGGCACGCCTAGTTGGCGCGCCACGAACTCGTGGATCTTGGAGTTGGCATCGCAGCTTCCGGGGGCGGCGGAGATGACCGCGTCAGGCTCGAAGTCGACCTGGGTCAGGACGGAGCCCAGCTCGATGGTATTGGACGAGCAGAGGTAATCGGGGAGCCCCAGCCCCATGGCGAAGTCCCAGTACCTCTCGCCCTGCCCCTCCAGAGACACCACTCCGCACACCGTGAGCACCTCGCTGGTGATGGGATAGGCGTTCTCGAAGCAGTACACGAATTCGGGAGGGAAATTGAAGGGCACGAGGATGATCTTCTTCCCCTGCGCCTTTGCCTCAAGCGCACGGTCGAACCACTGCTGGATTCCCTTGAGGAGGACGATACTAGCCTTGCGGATGCGTGGCGCCATCACCGCGCTTATGGTCGAGGCCATGTCCTTGGGCAGGACGTGCAGGATGCCCTCGACCTCCTCGTCGCTCATGTCGTCGGGGAAATACTTCAGCAGGCCGAAGATGGCGGAGGCCCGGTTGATCAACCCCTCGTAGCCCTTGAACTCTTTTTCTGCCATGTGCACTGCTCCTTTTCCTTCTCCTCACACCCTCGTTCCCTCTTGGGGTCAGCCCTGGAACGGGATTTTACCCCAACGTCCGCCTGCATCGAGATATCTTTGTGACCTGTCCCTCACTTCTTCTGGCTCATCTCCTTACTGTGTAGGCAATCTGGATGGCGTTCAATATGCAATAGTTTACCCATACCTTAACTGCCAGCTCTTTTCCTTATTGGCGTTAAATAACTTGTATCTCTCTGCCCACGCTTCTGGGAGAAGAACCTTTCTTATCAATCCACCTACCTCCACCGCTTGCCGTTCCCCTTCCAGGCCAGTGTCTTATTTCTATAATTCCACAATGCTATTCCCGTTCTTCATGGATGTCGCTACCGTACTGGACGGGCCACTGACCCCAAGAGGGGATTCGCCCACGTCGCTCCATCGCTCGCCGTTCCCGTTCCAGGGCTGACCCCAAAGGGGATTTACGCTTCTTCGGCGGACATGGCGGCCCCGATGGCGCATGCCAGTTGCGGGTCGTAGGGGAAGCCATGATACTCTCCCCTGATCTTCTCCCGTGCCGGCCCGGTCACCGACTCGTACTTGGCCACACCTCCGGTCAAAGTGTAATCGTCCTGGAAGCCGAACTTCAGCGCCTGCGATATCATTATCTTGGCCACTGATTCGCATATCCCGGCCATGATATCCGCCGGTTCCACACCTTCGTTGACGTGGGTTATGAGCTCGCTCTCCACGAAGACCCCGCACTGCGAGCTCACCGGCACCTTGTTGGTGGAGCGCGCCGCCACCGCGTCCAGCTCATCCGCCCCGTAGCCGAGGGCCGCCCCCATGACGGTGAGGAATTTACCCGAGCCGGAGGCGCACTTGTCGTTACGCATGAAGTCGACCACTCCGCCTTCCTCGTCCAGCAGGATGGAGGTCACACTCTGGCCCCCGATATCCAGCACCAAGCTCGCCCCTGGTACCAGGCGGCTCACCGCCTCGCACAGGCACGAGATGTCGTCGCGTTTTACACCACCGAATTCCAGTAGCTCTGCCCCCCGGCCGGTGACGCCGATGCCCGTCAGCTCGTCGCGCGAGATCCCCGCCGCAGCGAGCACCCCGTCCACCAGGCCCTCCACCTCCTCCGTGATGTTGCCGGTGGTGTCGATGATCTCCGAGGCCAGCAGCTTGCCCTCTTCCACGACCACGGCCTTGGTATACAGGCTCCCTATATCGATCCCCAGGTATTTCATCAGTTGCCCCCCATGCGCTTGGCCATGAGGGCCGCCCCCAGCGCCCCCACGATCTGCGAGTCGACGTTGTACTTTATCAACCTCACGTTGAGCATGCGCTCCAGCTCGGCGCGAACCGCTATGTTCTTGGCCACGCCGCCGCTCATGGTTACTTCCTTCTCAAGGCCCACGCGTCGCACCAGGGCGGCGACGCGCTCGGCCATGGCCCGGTTGACCCCGGCCGCGATGTCGGCCTTGCTGTGGCCGCGCTGCAGGTAATGGAGGACCTCCGTCTCGCAGAAGATGCTGCAGCGGCTGGAGAGCTCCAGCACCTTCTCCGCGCTCAGCGACGCTTTCCCCAAGTCGTCCAGGGAGAGCCCCAGGGTACGCGCCTGCACCTCCAGGAAGCGCCCCGTGCCCGCCGCGCATTTGTCGTTCATCACGAAATCGATGAGCTCGCCGCCGGGCCCGACGCGGATGACCTTGGCGTCCTGCCCGCCGATGTCGATCACCGTGCGCGCCTCCGGCACCAGGAACGAGGCCCCCAGCCCGTGGCATGATATCTCGCTCATGTTGTCCTGCGACAGGCCTTCGGCCTGGACCTGCTCGCGCCCGTAGCCCGTGCTCACGCAGAACCTTATATCCCTCCAGGTCATGTTCTCTTCCTGGATGAGCATGTCCACCACCGCCTTGGCGGACTGCACCGGGTGGGGCCTCACGCCCATGCTCTTGTAAGCGTGGATGCCCTTCGCGTTGATCACCACAGCCTGTGCCGTCAACGAGCCTACGTCTATGCCGGCGTAGTACATTGCTACCTCCCTCTTCTGCAATTCCCTCTTGGGGTCAGTCCCTCATGCCGCAAGGTCGCGGCACCATCAAAGGATGAAAACAGCTTCGCGCCATGGATGGGAAACAAGATATGGTACCGCAAAGGCTATTTTCGGAACAGCCCTGGAACGGGATTTGTCCCATGCTCGCTTGCATCGAGACATCCCCTCGGCCCGCCCCTATTTCGAGCGATCTTTTTGCCTCCACCACTTGTCCTTCCCCGTCCCGGCCTGACTCCAAGGTGGGATTTGTCTCCACCACTTGCCATTCCCCGTCCCGGCCTGACCCCAAAGGGGATTTAGCCCACTGCGCGGGCGGGGGTGCCGCGCTGCTTCACGACGTTCTTCACGAACTCGCCGATCAATTCCTGCAGGACGCTCACGGGCGTCATGCGCTTGATCCAGGAGTCACCCTGCAATATCAATGTCGGAATTTTCTCCCTTTTCATCAACTCGCTGCGCACCACCGAGGCCCCGCTCCAGGTCTGCTTGCACGAGTGGTGCCCGCAGTATATGCAGCAGTCGGCGTCCAGCTCCTTCGCCGCCCAGGTTATATCTTCGAGCCACTGTACGGACATGGAATCCGCCCCCATCTGCCGCGTCATGGGCATGTTGCGGGCGGTCTCCGCCAGGCCGCGCAGCATGGTCTCCCGCGAGGTGAGGTCGATCGGCTGCGGGAAGACCAGGTCCAGCCCGTCCCCGAGATGGGTTATGCCGTTCTCCTCCATCCAGTTGAAGAGCCCGCCCATATCGAAGTAGTAGCTGGTGTAGGTCCACAGGCTGCGCGCCATTTCCTCCCCGGCCGGGTACTCGCCTTTCTCCAGCCTTTCCTTTGAGGTGTCTACGATGGACTGCATGATCTCCACCGCTTCATCGGTGCCCCACATGGTGAAGCGGGTCCCGTAGGTGGTAAGGGAGAAGAGGTTGGGCACCGGGCAGGGCTTGAACTTGTGCAGGTCCCAGTACTCCCAGTAAAGCTCCGAGGCACGGTTGGCCTTCGCGAGCACCGACCTCATCCTGTCTTCGTCCAGTCTCTCACCCAGGAACTCCTCCATCTCCTCCACCAGCCTGAAGAAATACTTGTGGTACTGGTTCACGCCCCGCTCGCTGTTATCCACCGGCTTCTCCAGGAAGAGCAGGGGGATGTCCATGTAGCGGGCGAGGAACTCGTGCGTCTTGGAGTTGATGTCGCAGGAGCCGTAGCAGTCGGAGATGATCGCGTCCGGGGTGAAATCCGAGTTGGTGAGGGCCGAGCCAACCTCGATCATGTTCGCCGAGCAGGCGAAGTCGGGCAGGCCGAGGCCCATGGCGAAATCCCAGTACCTCTCGCCCTGGCCTTCCAGGGACAGTACGCCCAGGGTCGAGAGCACCTCGCTGGTGACCGGCCAGGCCTTCTCGAAGAGGAAAGCCGTCTCCGGCGGGAAGTTGAAGGGGACGAGAAAGACCTTCCTCCCCTCCCGCTCCGCGTTCATGGCGCCGTCCATCCAGGTCTTGACCATCTTGAAGAATTTCAGGCTGGTGCTCCTCACCCGCGGGGCCATGAAGGCCCCCATGGTGCTCCTCAGGTCGGCTGGCAGGACGTGCAGTATGCCCTCCAGCTCCTCGTCGCTCATCCTCTCGGGCAGCGCTTCGACGATGGAGAATATCTCGTAAGCGCGGTTAATCAGCCCCTCGTACGGCCTTATCTCTACCTCAGCCACTTCATACCCCCTTTACCCTATCGATCCCACTAGGGGTCACCGCATCCGCCGTCTTCGATCCCGTTCCAGGGCTGACCCCAAGTGGGACACACTAGGGGTCACCGCATCCGCCGTCTTCGATCCCGTTCCAGGGCTGACCCCAAGTGGGATTCGATCCCGTTCCAGGGCTGACCCCAAGTGGGATTTACTTGCCCAGCCGCTCCAGGAAAGCCTGGACGCGCGTCTTGATGCGCCCCGTGTCCGCCTTGGAACCGTAGTCCTTCTCCAGCACCAGCACCGGGATCCCCGCCTTCTCCAGGTCGGCCCGCTGCGATACCGCCTCCACCCCGTGCAGGTCGCAGAACTTGTTGTAGGTGATGATGGCCCCGTCAACACCCGCCCTCTTCGCCGTGTCCAGGATGTAGGCGATGCGCCGGTCGTAGTCGGTGAACATGCGCGGGCAGAAGAGGTGGCCCAGGTAGCGCTCGGCCAGCAGGCGCAGCGGGTCGCCGCTCTCTCCCTCGCGCGTCCAGAAGGCCCGCGAGCCGAAACAGAAGGCGTCGGCCGCGATCAGGGCTCCCGCGGACTCGATATCCGCGATGAGGTCGATCTCGTCGGTGGCGCTGCCCAGGATGATCATGCGCGCCTTGTAGTCCTTGACCACCGATCCCTCCTTCTCCGCCAGCACCTCGTCGAGCATGGCGGAGAAGTCCCCGCCCGTCATAGAAGAGCCGGTGCACAGTACCTGCATGACCTCGGTCCCGGTCACCGCCGGCGGTACCTTTTCCCGCATGGCATACAGTCTCTTCAGCTTCGCGTTGACCTCGTCGTAGGTGTCGATAGTCTCGCGCAGCCCTTCGTCGCTGATATCCGCGCCGAAGAACTCGGAGATGGCCTGGCGCATGAGCGCCAACTCCTCGGTGAAGTACTCGAGGGAGTCGTCGCGCAGGAAATGCGGCACCTTGAGGTAGTGGAAGAAATCGTAGTTCTTCACGTGCTGCCAGTTCTCGAACATTCCCCGCAGGTGGTCGCAGCCATTGGTTTCGATCAGGCCGTCGAGGAAGTCGTACGACCCGTCGAGCCCCAGTTGCAGGCAGGAGCGGCAGAAGCGGCAGTTGAAGCGCGCGAGGTAGGCGTCTCCCAATTCGGTATCGGGATGGCCGAAGGCCTTGATACGGTAGGGCAGGACGCCGGCCGCCTCGATCAGCTCCACCGGGGTTGCCACGCAGGCGTAGCCCAGCACCTTGCCGCCCTTTTCCTTCCAGTCCCGCACGTACTCCGTGAACAGGTCCGTCGATTGGCATTGCATCGCTCTCATTTCAACCCCCTATAGGAATAACGTCATTGCGAGCGCAGCGAAGCAATCTCGAGCACTCGTTCCGGTAACCGAAGTGATGGGGAAGATAGGCCACCTTCTCGCAGGTGGTCCTTCTGCTAGAACCATCACAGGTAAAACGATTGCGAGTGGTAAAGGTTGCTTCGTCAGCGAAGATGCCTCCCCGCAATGACGTTTCCCCTCCGCTCCTCGCGTTGATGCTCATCTTACTTCCTCAACTTGCGGATGACGATGAAGCCTCCACCCAGGGCGCCCACCGCGGCGGCGCCCACCGCGGCCACTTTCGCCACGGGCTTGACCGCGTTCCACACCACGTCGGTGTCCTTGAGCACCGCCTTTGCCAGCGGCCATACCAGCGCCTTGAACGCCAGACCCAGCTCGGCGGTGTCCAGCGCGTTCAGCGTCCCCGTCACCTTCTTCGCGATGAGGTCCGGGTTCTCCCGCGCGAAGCCGTTGAAGGCCGCCAGCCCCCGGTTGATCATCGCCCCCACCGCTTCCGGCTCCAGGGCGGCGCCGATCGCCGGGTCCGCGAGCACGAACTTCTTCGTCTCGAGGAAGGCCGCCTTGGCCATGGCCGCCAGCTCCTCGTTGTCCAGGCTGGCGAGCAGCTTGCCCAGATGCCGGCCCATCTCCCCCGGCCGGGCCTCGTATACCTTGTTCATGTACGCGGCGCCGCAGTTGATGATCCGGCCCACTTCCCGCATGTCCACCGTTTCCTCGTAGGCGTCGATGATGGCGCCCACCGCCTCCTCCGGCAGCTCGGAGAACCTGCGGCACATCTCCGCCGTGGCGCGCAGGGCGGCGCCCACTCCCAGGTACATCGCCCGCGCCAGTTGTACCGTGCTCTCGGGGGTAGCGTAGACGTAGTCCGCGAGAACAGACCCGATGACCTGGCCGTCCTCCTTCAGCGCCACCAGCATGCCCTTGAAAGCCTCGCCGTCCACGTTGTCCACCAGGTCGCGGCTGACGCGGCCCAGCACCTCCTTGAAGCGGGGCTCGTCCCGCCCCAGCACCAGGTTGCCGCGGTGCAGGGCGGTCACGAACCCGGCCAGCGCGTTCACCAGGCCGCCCATCTCCGCCATGTCGATATCCTCCAGCAGTTGGAAGATGGCGTTGGCCAGGATCTCGGCCGGCAGGTTCAGCGACTGCAGGGTGCGCGCGAGCACGCGCAGGGTGAAGTTGGCCAGGGGGGGCACCACGCCCAGGAGGTTGGATATGGCGACGGGGTTCAACAACCCCGCCTCACCCGCAAGCTCGGCCCTCCGCTCCTCCAGGTGCCGGGTGATGCCCACGCGTATCTTGCCGAAATCCGCCGTGTTCCATATCTTGCGCCAGGCGCGCTCGCTCACCTGCATCATCTCTTCCGCGAGGGAGCCGATGCCCGCGATGAGGCCGTCCAGGGCCTCGCGGTCGTCGAGCAGCAGCTCGTTGACCAGCGGCGCGTAGGCGCGCGGCAGCTCGCGCAGCCTCTCCACGTCCATGTCCCGCCCCAGCTGCACCAGGAAGTCGCGCAGGATGTCCAAGGTGAAGTTGTTGAGCTGCGCCCCCAGCTCGATGAGGGCCTCCACCAGCCAGTTGACCAGCTTGGGGGATGCGCCCAGCACGCTCATGGTGAAGGCGACGTCCTCCCACATGGCGGCTTTTACCAGCTCGCTGGCGTTATCGGGATTTACATCGCGCAGGTGGATGAGCAGAAGTTCCTTGAAGCCGGGGGTGCGGATCAGCTCCCGCACCAGCCCCGGCAGGGCGCTGCTCCCGGCGCCACCGAGCTCACCCTGCTGTTCGGAGATCTTTTCCACGTCTATCTGGTCTACCATGTCTATCACCTCACTCCGCGGCCGCGCCCGCCGCGCCGAGCTCTTCCATGACGCCGGACGAGGCCTCCTTGAGCTGTCCCAGCACCGGCTCGAGCCGGTCGAGCACCGCCTTGGACTCCACCACCGCCTCCCGCATGGCCGCGAAGTCGATGTCCTTCACCAGTTGCGACATGAAGGCGATGAGGATGGGCGGTGGGAAGCCGTTGAGCTGCGCCGCTATCTCGCGGATCAGCGCCACCAGGAAGTTCACCAGCGAGGGCAGGGCGGAGACCGTGCCCAGGAAGGTGTCCACGTCCTGCCACAGCAGGGTCTTGGCCAGTCCCGGCGCGGTCGCGGGGTCGATGTTGCCCGCCAGTACCTTCAGGCTGGCCTTGAACTTGGGGCTCTTTATGAGTTCGCGCAGCAGGCGCTCCGAGGCCCCCTGCCGCTCCATGACCGTCTCTTCCATTCCCCTCATCCTCCTACACCGTCTCGAGGTCCCAGAACCAGCGCGCGACCTCCGCCTGGCCAAGCTGCTTGCCGCCCAGCCAGAGCTGCACGATCTTCACGTCGCGCCAGTGCTTCTCCACGTCCCATTCGCGGTCCGCGCCGTAGATGCTCATGAGATTCATGGCCTTGCCCACGTCCTGCAGGACCAGGTCGCAAGCCCAGTACTTGTAGGCCCTGGCCTTGGCCACCTGCTCGTCGCTCCAGCGCGGGCCGTAGAGGTCGGGGCGGTCGAGCATGCGCGCGTTCTGGTAGCCGACTATGCGCACGATGTCCACGTCCCTGGCGATGTCGGCCAGCACCGCGGCCACCGCGTCGTGCTCCTTAAGGGGCTGCCCCTTGTAGGTCTCGGCGCTCGCGAACTCGTACAGCTTCTCGTAGACGTTGATCATCACCCCGCCCGCGAAACCGGTGGACGCCATGTTGCCCAGGGAGACCATCTCCTTGAAGTACATGGCATCGAGCCCCGGGCCATGGGCGCGGTAGTGCTTGGGCACGCGCACGTGCTCGAACCAGATGTCGCCGTTCTTGTCCGCCGCCATGCCCGCCTTCTGGTAGGGAGGCCCCTGGGTGCATCCCGGGGTGTCCGCGGGCACGAAGATGAAGGCGAAGTCGTCGGGGTCGCGCGAACCGGGGTTGGTGGTGCAGACGACGCCGAAGAGGTTGCACACCCCGCCGGAGTTGGTGGGCCAGAGCTTGTGGCCGTTGATGACCCACTCGTCGCCGTCCAGCACCGCCGTGGTCTGGATGGTGGAGCCGCCCAGGATATCCATGTTCTCGATGTCCGCGCCGCCCTGGGGCTCGGTCATGGCGTTGGCGGCGAACCGCGCCTCGGTGGTGCCGGTGAAGATGGGCGCGAACTCCTCGCACAACTGCCGGTTGACGTGGGGCTCCACGGCGATCATCACCAGGGGCCAGTAGACCACCAGGAAGGCCACGGCCATGCCCGAGTCCGCGCGCGCCACCTCCTCGCTCATCATGTAGGTGGCGGTGCACATGTAGCCGGAGCGCCCCAGGCCCCAGCCCCCCAGGTCCTCGGGGAAGAGCACCCGCTGCATGCCCATCTCTCCCATGAGCCGGCCGAAGGCGGGCTCGATGATATGGTGGTCCTTGTAGTCCTCGTCATACTTGCGGCGGTTGGGCATGACGTAGGTCTCGGCCCAGTCGCGGATGATCTTGCGCAGGGGGGCGTCCAGGGGGGACAGGTACTCCAGGGGGCGGGTGAAATCCTCTATGGTCCTCATGTTAATGTCCTCCTCTCCCTCGGGTCATCTAGCCTGGGACTGGTAGAAGTAGCGGGCGATGTCCATCTTGGCCAGCTCGTAGGGGCCCAGGAGGACCTGCATGGTCTTGGTGTCGCGCCAGTAGCGCTCGAGGTTCCACTCCGTGGCGTAGCCGGCCGAGGCCATCAGCTCCATGGCGTTTCCGATGGCTTTCTCGGCGGACTGGGTGACGGTGTGGCCTACCATGGCGGCGGTGACGAAGTTGCCCTCCTCCCCCGCCGGGCCGTATATTCCGGGCTCGGCGAGCACGCGGGCCAGGTCGCAGGTGAGCAGGCGGTCCAGGGAGATCTCCCTCGCCACCTCGGCCATCACCGCGGAGGTGAGGGGGTTGTTCTTGAAGACCTGGTCCTTGCCCTTGATCACGCGGTTATCGCCCCATTCCTTGAGGATCTCGTGGGCGGCGAAGAGCGACCCGACGGCGGTGGCGGAAATTCCCAGGTAGAGCCAGGAGAGCATGGCGCGGCACGCCTCGCGCCCCCTGGCCACGCACATGCCCTCCGGCGCCTTGGCCTTGTCGAAGGTGACGGGCGCGTTGCGGTCCGCCGCCAGGCCCGTCTTGAGGTAGGTATCGCCGCGCTTGACGCCCTTGGCGTCGCCGGACAGGGCGATCACGCCCACGTCGTCCTCGGAGGCGCCCAGGGAACAGAGGATCCCGAATACGGCGGCGTTCGCCCCCGAGTTCAAGGGACGAGCCCCCTTGGCCTCCACCGCCCACGCCCCCTTGGCCAACCTTGCACTGGCCTGGGGTTCGTCGCGGAAGAGCGGGAGGACGAGGGAGGCGATGGCCAGGGTGTCCTGCGAGCCGAAGAGGGCGGAGAGGGCCTCGCAGGCCTCGGCGTTCTCCTTCCCTTCCATGGCCATGCAGCTCTGCAGCGCCCACATCCCGGAGAGCAGCAGCGCGATGCCGGTGTCGCCTCGCGCGACCTGCTCCAGCGCCGCCACCATGGTCACCGCCGCTTTGGGATTGTTGTGACCGTCGCCTCCGTAGTCCTCGGGCCACATCAGGCGCTGCAGCCCTATGTCGAGGAACAGCTTCTTCATGGCCGGCTCCAGGAGCTGCTCATAGTCCTCCTTCAGCTCCAGCCGCTTGGCCATCACTTCGTTGTCCGCCCAGCGTCTCAGGTTCCCCGCCAGCGACACGTCCATATCGCTGAGCCACTCGTACATACAGGGGAATACGTCGTGCTCGCTCATGGATTACCTCCCTTTAAATCCCACCTTGGGGTCAGACCCGGAACGGGATCGACCCCCTGCATTCCTCCATCCCACCTTGGGGTCAGACCCGGAACGGGATCGACCCCCTGCATTCCTCCAGTCCCTTTTGGAATCAGACCTGGAGGGGGATTGACCCCTCGTTTCTCCCCCTTCCTCGAGCGTCTTCACAAGCTTGATTAGATCGCTTCCCATATCATCACTTTGATCATCGCGAGGCGGCATATGCTCCGCCGAAGCAACTGCCCTGAAAATACACTCTCCGATACCATATGTTGTGCCCTCAGTCGGGGGAGATTTTCGTCCTCCGTGGTGTCGCGACCGCGCGACATGTAGAACTATCCCCTTAACGACATCGCGTGACACCGTAGCAGCCGCCGTTAAAACTACCCCTATAACGTTATCGCGTGACACCGTCCCCGGCGCTGGG
>CAZQFX010000060.1:8390-16399 GCA_964592775.1 uncultured Actinomycetota bacterium | reverse complement strand
CTCGACAAACGCCATGGCCTGCGCGGCGCGGTACAACGCCTGCGCGCCGCGCGGTTGCGCCCTCGACCCCGAGGCGAGGGAGGACGAGCAGGCGCTCGACATCACCCTGCGGCCGCGCTGGCTAGACGAGTTCATAGGGCAGGACCGCATACGCGAACACCTAGAGATCTTCATCGCCGCGGCCCGGGAGCGCAAGGAGTCCCTGGACCACGTGATCCTCTCCGGCCCGCCCGGGCTGGGCAAGACCACGCTTGCGGGCATCATCGCCAACGAGATGGGGGTGGCCTGTAAACAGACCTCGGGCCCGGCCCTGGAGCGCGCCGGCGACCTGGCCTCCATCCTCACCAACCTGGAGCCGGGAGACGTCCTCTTCATCGACGAGATACACCGGCTCAACCGCGTGGTGGAGGAGGTGCTCTACCCGGCCATGGAGGACTTCAAACTGGACATCGTGGTGGGCAAGGGGCCGGCGGCCCGTTCCATACGGCTCGACCTGCCGCTCTTCACCCTGGTGGGCGCCACCACCCGCGCCGGGCTGCTGACCTCGCCATTGCGCGACCGCTTCGGGGTGCAGAGCAGGCTTGACTACTATAACCGAGAGGAGATAGAGGCCATCATCGAGCGCTCGGCGCGCATCCTCGCGGTGGAGATAGACGGGGACGGCGCGCGCGAGCTGGCGCGGCGTTCGAGGGGGACGCCGCGTATCGCCAACCGCCTGCTGCGGCGCGTGCGCGATTTCGCCCAGGTCAGGGCGGAGGGCACCATCACCTACGCGGCGGCCTGCGACGCGCTGGCCCTCTTCGAGGTGGACGAGATGGGGCTGGACAAGGTGGACAAGATGATCCTCCATACCGTCATAGAGAAGTTCGGCGGAGGCCCGGTGGGGGTGAACACCCTCGCCGTCTCGGTGGGGGAGGAGATCGACACCATCGAGGAGGTCTACGAGCCCTACCTGCTGCAGATAGGCTTCATGCAGCGCACGCCGCGGGGCAGGGTAGCCACTGAAAACGCCTACCGCCACCTCGGCCTGGGAAAAGAAAGCGGGAATGCCCTCTTCTGATGCACGGGAAAGCGTAATGAGCCTTAGCGGCGGACACGGTTACTCGATATCCCTCGAAACGCGAGGGGCGGAAGCACACCGGCTTTCGCCAAAGCCGCAAGCCGCGTTCGGCCCGGAAATCATGGAGTAGCGCCGTCGTGGCTGTTTTGGTTGCGGATCGGGTGATGGGAGCGGCGATAATTATCGCGTGTCGAGGAACCGCCGGCCCGAAGCTTCACAGCCGGATTGCGTCGAAGATGGGGTGACAGGAGTGGTGAGGATAATAGTGGACGCCTGTTGCGCTCCCTGCGCCCTGCCGGCACTGCCCAGGTTCGAGCCCCCCGCGTACGAGGCCCACTGCCTCTTCTACAACCCGAACGTGCACCCCTACCTTGAGTACCGCAGGCGCCTGGAGAGCTTCGAGGCGCTGATGGGGGAGGAGGGGAGGGAATACATCGTCGTTCCTTACGAGCCGGAGGAGTGGATCAGGGCCGTGGCTTTCCGCGAGGAGAGCCGCTGCGAGCTCTGCTACCGCCTGCGCCTGCGCAAGGCGGCGGACATCGCTCTCGAGGAGGGTTGCGAGGCCATAACCACCACCCTCCTGGCCAGCCCCTACCAGGACCACGAACTTGTAAACCTCCTCGGCAGGTCTGTCTGCCGCAGCCGCGGACTGGAGTTCGTCACATGGGACGGCAGGGAGGGCTATTACGAAGCCCTGGCCTCCGCCCGCGAGAGGGGTTTGTACACACAACCTTATTGCGGCTGCCTGTTGAGCGAACGGGAACGCTACGAACGCGGCCGACGCGCCGCGGGCAAGGAAGAATGACCGCCCATGCGCACCGAGCTCTTCGACTACCGCCTTCCGCCCGAGCTCATCGCGCAATGCCCCGCCGCGACGCGGGAGGGCTCGCGCCTGCTGGTGGTCGACTGCGAGACGGGGCAGATCGAGCACCGTCTCTTTCCCGACCTCGCCTCTTACCTCGAGCGCGGTGACTGCCTGGTCTTCAACTCCAGCCGCGTTCGCAGCGCCCGCCTGCGAGGCCGCAAGGAGGAGAGCGGGGGAGAGGTGGAGTTGCTGCTCCTCTCCCGTCGCGAGGACGGCACCTGGGAGGCGCTCGCCCGCCCGGCACGGCGCCTGCGCGCCGGCACGCGCGTGGTCTTCGGCGACGGTGAGCTGGAGGCGGAGGTTATCGAGAAGGGCGGCAAGGGCGAGGTCCGCGTACGCCTTCGCCCCGGCGGCCTCCCGGAGGTGGAGGAGGCGATAGAGAGGCTGGGCGAGGTTCCGCTGCCCCCCTACATCCACGAGGAACTAGAGGATGCAGGGAGGTACCAGACGGTGTACGCGGGAGCGCCGGGTTCGGCGGCCGCGCCCACGGCTGGACTGCATTTCGAGCTCTCGACCCTGCGCGGCCTCGAGGAGAAGGGCGTGGGGTTGGCTTTCCTCAACCTGGAGATCGGCCTGGATACCTTCCGCCCCATCCAGGAGAAGGAGGTGGAGGAGCACCATATCCACAGCGAGATCATGGGCATTGACGAAGAGGTCTGCGCGGCGGTGAACGCGGCCCGCCGCGAGGGAGGGCGGGTAGTGGCGGTGGGGACCACCGTGGTGCGCGCCCTGGAGAGCGCTGTCGGGGAAGGAGGACTGGCTCCGTACAGGGGGCCTACGGACCTGTATATCTACCCCGGCTTCCGCTTCCGGGCCGTGGATTGCATGGTGACCAACCTCCATTTGCCCCGCTCGAGCCTGCTCATGCTGGTGTGTGCCTTCGCCGGCCGGGAGCTGGTGCTGGAAGCCTACCGGCAAGCGGTGGAGGAGCGCTACCGTTTCCTCAGCTTCGGCGACGCGTGCTACTTCCACTATGCGCATGGCTGGAGGGATCCCGGTGAGTAGAGGTATTGCGGCGTCCCGGTAAGCAAGATGGAGGAAACGATTCTTCTCCCACGAGCACGGTGAATCATGGAACAAAGACGCAAACCCCGTCTCTGAGACGGCAGTTGAAACAGGGCCCGCGGTCATGAGCTTGCTATAAGCCTGCCGATTGCCCATATTTATTGGGGACGACCCGAAGCAAGGGAAGGCAAGATCCGTTTGGTCAAAGACGACGCAAGGCGGACGGAGAGGGGATTCTCCTTCGAGATACCATGCCGCGACCCGAGTACTCGCGCGCGAGCCGGCCGCATGCGCACCGCCCACGGCGAGGTGCTGACCCCCGCTTTCCTCCCGGTGGGGACCAGGGGCACGGTGAAGGCCATGGCCCCATGGGAACTGGAGGGGATGGGCTACGAGATGCTGCTGGCCAATACCTACCACCTCTGGCTGCGCCCCGGGACCGGCCTGGTGGGGGAGGCGGGCGGCCTGCACGCCTTCATGGGATGGAGCCGTCCCATCCTTACCGACAGTGGCGGCTTCCAGGTCTTTTCCCTCTCACCCACTCTGGAGGTAAGGGAAGATGGCGTGCGCTTCCGCTCCGTCTACGACGGCAGCGAGCGGCTGCTTACGCCCGAAGAAGCGGTGCGGGCGCAGGAAGAGCTGGGCTCCGACGTGGCCATGATCCTCGACCATTGCGTGGCCTACCCCGCCTCGCGGGAGGAGGTCGAGGGCTCGGTATCGCTCACCTTGAAATGGGCGGAACGCTCGCTTGCCGCCCGCTCGCTGCACGGACAGGCGCTCTTCGGCATCGTGCAGGGGGGGGCATACCCCGACCTGCGGGAGCGCAGCGCCGAGGAGACGGCAGCGCTCGGCTTTCCCGGTTACGGCATCGGGGGGCTGTCGGTCGGCGAGCCCCGGGAGGCCATGCTCGAGTGCCTTGATGCGCAGACGGCGATACTCCCCGAGGAAAGACCGCGCCACCTCCTGGGCATAGGCGACCCCGAGGGGCTAACGGAGGCGGTTGCGCGCGGCGTGGACCTCTTCGACTGCGTGCTCCCCACGCGCATGGCGCGCAACGGCGTGGCCATCACCCGGCAGGGAAAGGTGAACCTCCGCCACGCGCGCTACCGGCGCGACCTGCGTCCCCTGGAGGAAGGCTGCCCCTGTCCGGCATGTTCCGACTTCACCCGCGCCTATCTGAAACACCTGCACGGCCTCAACGAGATCATGGCCCACCGCATGTTGACCTGGCACAACCTGGCCTTCATCCAGCGCCTGATGCTCGATTGCAGAGCCGCGATAGAGACTGGTAGAATGGTACAGTTAATCCAAGAATGGCGTGGCTGGAACGAACGCATCCCGGAGGGGTAGGCGCGAGATATATGGCAATAACTGGCATGTCGGGCGGCGAGGCGAGAGGCCGGCGGTTGCGCCGCCAGGCATGGTGACCTGAGGGCGATACCGGAAACATCGATGGTTGGAAAGGTAGGCGGAAATGGATAGCAGTAGCAGTTGGATGTCCATCCTGCTCATCGTGGGCTTGATCGCAGTATTCTATCTTATGCTCATCAGGCCGCAGCAGAAGCGCATGCGGCAGCAGATGGAAATGATGAGTAACCTGCGCGCCGGCGACGACGTCATGACCTCCTCGGGCATCTACGGCACCATCACGGAGCTGGAGGAGGATACCGTGCTCCTGGAGGTGGCGGAAGAGGTCGAGATCAGGGTGGCCAAGAGCGCCATCGCTCGTACCTTCACCACGCGCGAGGAGCTGGAGGAGGAGGAAACGGCCGAGGAAGAGGAGGCCGCCGAGGAGACGGCGGAGGAGTCCGCCGAGGAGCCCGGTGCCGAGGAAGCAGGACCGGAGGCCGAGGAACCCAAGGCTTCCGACAAAGCGTCAAAGGGCAAGAAATAGGCGCCGGAAGGCGCGAGGCAATAGCAAGCTTGAACCGTGCAGGAATATTGCGTTAGAGGGCATTACGGTCGCTGTTGCGCCGCACGAGGCAAGGGGTGACGCCGTCGGAGGGGGAAGCGGCGAAGTCCTTTGCGCCGAACGTAAATGGAAATCCATCGCGGGGTAGTCACATGAGCGAATACGGAGGCGTAGCTTGAAAACCGGTAGAGCCCTGGTGTATCTGGCCATAATAGCCGCGGTGCTGTTGGCCATGTACGTCCCCATAATCGTCGGAGGCTTCGGCCCCAAGCTGGGACTGGACCTCGAGGGGGGGGTGAGCGTCACCCTGCAGGCCCTTGGAGATGTCAAAGGGGACTCCGTCTCAAAGGCCGCCGGTATCGTCCGCAACCGCGTCAATGCCCTGGGGCTGGCGGAGCCGGTCGTTGCGACCCTGGGCAATAACCGCATCCTGGTGCAGATACCGGGCATCCAGGATACCGAGAGGGTACTCTCGATCATCGGCAGCACGGCCCAGCTCCAGTTCCGCGAGGTGTTGGAGGAGCTGACGACGGATAGCGGGAACTACGAGGCTACAGAGATAACCGTACCCGATCCGGATGACGTGGAGGCCTACCAGGCCCTCAAGGACCAGGAGATCGTACTGCAAAAAGAAGGGCGGGATGGGGAGATACTCAAGGTCCGCATGGGACCGACCCGCCTCACGGGCGACATCATCGCCTCCGCGGATGCGGCGGTGAGCGAGGGGGAGGGCGGCGGCTACAAGATAGTCTTCAAGCTCACCGACGAAGCCACCCCGCAGTTCGCCGCCCTTACGCAGGAGCTGTTGCAGAAAAAACTGGCCATCGTGCTCGACTACAACCTGGAGTCCTTTCCCACCGTGCAGAGCCCGATAGATACCGGGGAGGGTGAGATCACCGGCGACTTCTCGCGCGAGGAGGCAAGGGACCTCGCCATGGTGCTCAAGATCGGCGCCCTTCCGGTGGAGTTCGATCCCGACCCCCTGGTGGAGAACATTAGCGCCACCCTGGGGCGGGATTCGCTGCGCCAGGGGCTCATCGCCGGACTGGTGGGGCTTATACTCGTCATACTGTACATGCTGCTCGTGTACCGCGGCCTCGGCGTTGTCACCGCTCTCGCCCTCATGGTCTTCGGGTTGTTCATCTACGGCATCATCTGCCTGCTCGGGCAGTTCATCGACTGGAAGCTGACCCTGGCCGGCATCGCCGGCATCATCGTATCCATCGGTATCTCCGCCGACTCCGGCGTGGTCTATTTTGAACGCCTCAAGGAAGAGGTGAGGGACGGAAAGACCTTACGCTCATCGGCGGACCGAGGTTATAAGTCCGCTTTCCGCACCATAATCGCCGCCGACACGGCGACCTTCATCACCGCCTTCATCCTTTGGATACTGGCCATGGGGCCGGTGAAGGGGTTCGCCTTCACCCTGGGCGTCGCCACCATACTGGACGTGGTCATCTCCTATTTCTTCACCCACCCGACCGTCGTCCTCATGTCGCGCCTCTCTGTCTACGACAAACCAGGTTTCGTGGGCGTGGGGCGCGAGGCGCAGGGGGGTGAGGTCTGATGTACGTGCGGGCCAGGGAGATAAAATTCAGCATCATCGGGCCCAGGCCGTTCACCAGGCCCAACATCTACTGGTTCGCTTTCTCGGGCACGCTTATCGTCCTCTCGCTCGTCATACTGCTGACGGTGGGATTGAACCTCGGGATCGAGTTCAAGGGCGGATACCTGCTCAGAGTGCAGCTGGAGAAGCCTGCCGACGTGGGAGAGGTGCGCGGCGTCCTCGCGGAGTACGCCGACCAGGGACTGGAGACGAGTATAGTGCAGACCGGAAAGACCGGCGGGGGAGATTCGCTGCTCATCCTGCGCATGCCCTACATAGAGGATTCCACGGCACGCAAGGCCACCATCGAAGCGGTCACGCAGAAGATAGACGACCTCTACGGCATTGAGGAGGTCCTGCAGGAGGAACAGGTGGGCCCTGAGTGGGGGAGGGAAGTGAGCACTAAGGCGCTCATAGCCCTGGGGGTCTTCCTGGTGGTCATCCTCATCTACATCACCCTGCGCCTGGAGTTCAAGATGGCGGTGACAGCCATCATCGCTCTCATCCACGACACCCTCATCACGGTCGGTATCTTCGCCCTGTCCGGGCGGCAGATAACCCCTTCCACGGTGGTCGCTTTTCTTACCATACTGGGATATTCGCTCTATGACACCATCGTGGTCTTCGACCGCGTGGAGGAGAACTCCAACCTCATGGCGCGCTCCGGACGCACATCCTTCGCGGACATCGTCAACGAGAGCGTGAACCAGACCCTCATGCGCTCCATCGGTACCACCCTCACCACCCTGCTGCCCATTATCACCATCCTCATCTTCGGGGGCGAGACCCTGAAGGACTTCGCCTTCGCCCTCTTACTGGGCGTGTTCCTGGGGGCCTACTCCTCCATTTTCGTCGCCTCGCCGCTGCTTGCGATATGGAAGGAGAGGGAACCGCGCTACGCCGCCGTGCGCGAGAAGGTGGAGGCGCGCGGCGCGCGCGAGGCCATCCTCATCACTTCGCTCAAGAAGGAGCCGGCTGGCGTGGCCGAGGCGGCGGTGCCGGAGGAGGAAACCGAAGTGGAAGGGCTGGAACGGACCCCCATAAAGGCGAAGGAGATGCCCGCAGCCGCTGGCGCGAAACCGGCCGCGAAGCCCGCGGCCTCCAAAGCGGCCGCGGCGAAACCCGCTGCCAAACCGGCCGGGGCGGCGACGGCACAGCGCAAGAAGTCCACCACCAGGGGGCCCAGCGGCGGCAAGAAGAAAAAGAAAAAGAAAAAGAAGTAACACCGCTCACGTCATCGCGAGGAGCCGTCTTCAGCGACATGGCAAACCAATGGTGCCCGCCCCCCTCCATTAGCAACCATATTAACTGCCAACCTCCCGCATGACCGATGATACAGCCCTTTGTGCCATGATATGTAGATGCGCACTCGGAGCGGTAGCGTATTTATGGACCGGGTTCTTCTCCGAGAAGTGCGGGTAAATGCGGAGGTGAGTAAGAATGGGGTCGATCTTCGATCTTCGATTCCCAATGAAACAGGACGTCCTTCCTGGGATTATCTACAAAACCGAAGATCGATGACCCCATTCATGCGGCGGGAGGTCGAGGGAACCAGCGGGTT
>CAZQFX010000060.1:0-8380 GCA_964592775.1 uncultured Actinomycetota bacterium | reverse complement strand
CGCGCCCTGGCCAGGAAGGTCATCCTGAACACGGCTTTCTGCCCCCTGGCCGACCGTATCGAGCTCCATTGCGAGGTGCACCTCCGGGTGATCTTTCCCGGAGACGGCGTCGTGTCCTTCTATCCCAAGGGCTGCCGCCACTTTCACGCCTCGGCCAGGATAGAGGCGGAGTCCTTCCGGCGGCGGGGGATACCCACGCTGGTCCTGGACGGTGATTGCATAGACGACCGGGGTGACGATTTCCTGGTGACCAAGACCCGGGTGGACCGCTTCCTCAAGGAGCTTTCCGCCGCCGGAAGCGCGGCTCCCTGGCGTTGAGCGCCGCGCTTGCGGCCTGGACGGCGACTCGGAGTTCTACCTCGCGACTCATGTGATCAGAAGGTCGTAGTCTCGAGGCGCACCACTAATGTCATCGCAAAGGCCTAAAGCAATCATCGCAAAGAGCCCGAAGTACGTCATTTCGAGGTGGTGCCTTTTTACGTCATTGCGAAGAGCGTAGCGACGAAGCAAACCGATAGCGTCCGCCCATCTCCGTTTGCGCTCCGCGTGTCTATATGGCCACCGACAGAGGAATGACGCTCATCTAGTCACGGTGGGCGGTCATATGGCAGTATCAAATATGAGAGAGTTTGAAGGTTGATTTATCGCCGACGGCGGAAGGAGCGCGTTGTCCCAGTCCATCGATTCGCTCGTGCAGAAGGTGAAGTCCTATAACGGAAAGGGCGACGTCCGGGTCATCCGGGACGCCTACGAGTTCGCGCGCACCCACCATGCCGAACAGGTGCGCCGCAGCGGCGAGGAGTTCATCCTCCACCCCTTGGGGGTAGCCCATATCCTCGCGGACATGCAGATGGACGAGACCACCCTGGCCGCCGCCCTTCTGCATGACGTGGTGGAGGACACCGACATATCCCTGGACGAGGTGAAAGGCAGGTTCGGGCCCGAAGTGGCGGAGATCATAGACGGCGTCACCAAGCTCGACCGCCTCTCCTTCGCCAACCGCGAGGAGGAGCAGGCGGAGAACTTCCGCAAGATGTTCGTGGCCATGGCCCGCGACATCCGCGTGGTCATCATCAAGCTCGCGGACCGCCTGGACAACATGAGGACCATCGGCCACCTCTCCGAGGACAAGCAGCGCGAGAAAGCGCGCGAGACCCTGGACATCTACGCCCCCCTCGCGCACCGCCTGGGTATATCCCAGCTCAAGTGGCAGCTGGAGGACCTCTCCTTTGCCACCCTATACCCCCTGCGCTTCCGGGAGATCGTACAGATGGTCGACCAGCGCAGCCCGGCGCGGGACGAATACCTGAAGCAGGTGGAGAGGGAGCTGCGGGCGCAGCTCAAGCAGTCGCACCTCAAGGCGGAGATAATCAGCCGCGTCAAGCACTTCTACAGCGTCTATTCCAAGATGAAGGAGCAGGGCAAGCAGTTCGACGAGATCTACGACCTCTTCGCGGTGCGGGTGATCGTGGGCTCCAAGGAGGACAGCTACGCGGTGATGGGCATCGTGCATTCCCTGTGGCAGCCGGTGCCGGGGCGCATCAAGGATTACATCGCCAAGCCCAGGTTCGGCATCTATCAGAGCCTGCACACCACGGTCATCGGCCCCCAGGGCAAGCCCCTGGAGATACAGATACGCACCCAGGACATGCACCGCACGGCGGAGTACGGCATCGCCGCTCACTGGCGCTACAAGGAGGCGCAGCATTCGCAGGAGCGCGTGCGCGAGAGGCTGGCGTGGATCAAGCGCATCGTGGAGTGGCAGCGCGACCTCTCCGACCCCCAGGAGTTCATGGAGAGCCTGAAGATAGACCTCTTCCAGGACGAGGTCTTCGTCTTCACCCCGAAAGGCGACGTCATCGACCTGCCACGGGGAGCGACGCCCATCGACTTCGCCTACGCCATCCACACCGAGGTGGGCCACCGCTGCGTGGGGGCCAAGGTCAACGACCGCCTGGTGCCCCTGGAGTACAAGCTGCGCAACGGCGACATCATCTCCATCATCACCTCCAACACCTCGCCCGGCCCCTCCAAGGACTGGCTGAACATAGCGCAGACGACGCGGGCCAGGACGAAGATCCGCCAGTGGTTCTCCAAGGAGAGGCGCGTCGAGGATACCCAGGAGGGGAAGGAGGTCCTGGTCAAGGCCCTGCGCAAGGCGCGGCTGCCGGTGCAGAAGGTCCTGAGCTCGGACATGCTGGAGGAGATAGCCCGCACCGAGTACGGGTTCGTGGCCGCGGACGATCTCTACGCGAGCATCGGGGCCGGCAAGACCTCCGCCCAGCAAGTGGCCAACCATATCACTGCGCGGCTGGAGCCGGAGGAAGAGCTCAGCGCCGAGAAGCTGGTCACACCGCGGCGCCGGCGCCGCCCGCTCGCCTACACCAAGGGGGTCAAGGTGGAGGGCGTGGATAACGTGCTGGTGCGCATCGCCCACTGCTGCAACCCCGTGCCCTATGATGCCATCATCGGTTTCGTCACGCGCGGGCGGGGGGTCTCCGTGCACCGCGCCGACTGCCCCAACGCCGCGCACATGCTGGGGCAGGACTATCGCAGCATCGATGTCGGCTGGGACACGGAACAGCCCACCTCCTTCCAGGTGGAGGTGTGCGTGGAGGCCATGGACCGGCCCCGCCTGCTACGCGATATTACCACCATCATGGGGGAGTACCACGTGAACATCCTCTCCGCCACCATGAACATCAACCGCGAGAACGTCAACGTGAGCCGCTTCGTCTTCGAGCTGGGGAACATCGCCCACCTGGAGGACATCCTGCGCAACATCCGCAAGGTGGACTATGTGTACAACGCTTACCGCGTGATCCCGGGGAGGATGACATGGACGCCCTCCTCTTGACGCGTATGGGAACGACGCGAGGAGTCCCATGAGGGCCCTGCTGCAGCGGGTGTCGAGCTGCGCGGTGAGCGTGGACGGCCGCGAGGTATCCCGCATCGGACCGGGGCTGCTGGTGCTCCTGGGCGTCTCCGCCACGGACGACGAGAGCGACGCCGATTTCATCGTGAACAAGGTGGTGAACCTGCGCATCTTCGCAGACGGCGAGGGCAAGATGAACCTCTCCCTGGCCGAGGTGGGGGGCGAGGTCATGGTCGTCTCCCAGTTCACCCTGTACGGCGACGCCCGCAAGGGCAGGCGTCCCAGCTATGTCGCGGCCGCCCCGCCCGAGCGCGCCCAGGAGCTGTACGGGATCGCGTGCGGAAAGTTCGCCGCCGCGGGCTTCCCCCCTGGAAGAGGTGTCTTCCAGGCCCACATGCAGGTGGAGCTGGTGAACGACGGCCCCGTGACCATCCTGCTGGAATCACCTTCGCATCACTGAAGGCCATATAGCAGGAGTTGGCGAAACGCCATGTGGATGAAAACGCACTCGATAAATTGAAAAGGGACATAAAGGCGAGAACGTTTGCATTCAAGATGTTTCTAGCGGCGACCTTGACGTTCTTGATCGGCTTTGCCTTCGTTCCTTATAAACTCGGAGATGGCGATAGATGGATCTATATGTCGATTCTTATAGCGATCCCACTTATATGCGTTGCCTTGACGGTAGCCGTTTTTCGCCTGTCGCGGGGGTTCTTGATTGAGGGAATAAAACTGAAATGCCTCCATCCCGAACTTGGTGAAAGGAATAACAAGCCTTACCAGGTCTTCAACGCGATATATTGCATACTCGAAGTGATTATGGGTCTAGTGCTCCCTTCTGTCCTCGTTTTCTTCGTCTTGAGGACTGACCCCGTTCTTCTTTTCGTTTGGGGATTCCTGGGTGTGGATACGGTCCTGGCTGCCATGGAATACCAGGTCTCAAGGACCATGAGGAGTATATATGACGATATACGGATATCCGGCGGCGTTCCCTCAGATTTCAGGTGAATAATGGATTGTTCATATTGCTGGCACATGATTGTTTCGACCAATAAGAGAGATGGCATATCGTGCATACCTGGTATGCTATTATCATAGAGTTGAGCGGCTGAGTTCGGGCAAACGATGGAGATCGTGATGACAAAAGAGGATATAAAAGAGGCTTTGCGTGCAAACCGCGATATCCTGAGAAGCTATAACGTGCGCAGGATCGGGGTGTTTGGTTCTCATGCCAGAGGCAGGGCGAAGAAGAGGAGCGACGTCGATCTCCTGGTCGAGTTCCATAAGACCATTGACCTCTTCGACTTCGTCCATCTCGTGGACGAGATAGGGAGTATGTTGGACGCAAGGGTCGACCTTGTTACCGAGGATTCGCTCAAACCGCAGGTAAAGCCCGGAGTGCTGGAAGAGGTAGAGTGGGTTGAGGGACTATAGGCTTTACCTCTCCGACATCCAGGAAGCCACAAGCAAGATCATTTCTTTCACCAAGGGATACAGCTACACGAGGTTCAGCTCGGATGAACGGACCATCGATGCGGTGATCAGGAACCTCGAGATTATCGGAGAGGCGGCTAAACATATCCCCAAGAAGCTGAAGGACCAGTACCCGGAGGTCGATTGGCGGGCCATGGTCGGATTGAGAAACATCATCACCCACGAATATTTCGGAGTAGACCTGAAGATAATATGGAAGACTGCAAGAGAGAGAATCCCGGAACTGAACAAGCAAATCAAGAGCATCATCGGCGCTCTATGATGCCGGTGTCTCGAAACCGTTGGCCCTCGCAAGGGGTCTCATGGGTTCGAATCATATCCTCTCCGCCGGCCGCGCTTTTCAGCCGTTCGGAAATACGTGAGGAGTGGCCGAGAGATAACGAGGGAGTCGAGCGCGTATGTACCTGGAAAGCCTGACCATCGGGATGCTCGCCACTAACTGCTATATCGCGGCGGCGGACAGGGGCACCCGGGCGGCGGTCATCGATCCCGCGGGCGAGATCAAGTCCATCGTCTCCCGCCTGAAGAGGGCGGAACTGGAATGCGTGGCTATCCTGTGCACCCACGGGCACCCGGACCACATGGCGGGGGCGGGGCCGTTGAGCGACGCGGTGGGCGCCCCGGTGTACATCCACGAGGCCGACGCCGCTTCGCTGGCGAGCGCGCGCACAAGGCTCATGGGTCTGGCGGGAAGGGTGATGGCCAGCCAACCCGGCGAGGTGCGTTTCCTGGGCGATGGAGACCGCGTTGAGGCGGGTGGCTTCACTCTCGAGGTGCTGCATACCCCGGGGCATAGCCCGGGTGGGATCAGCTTCTACGTACCGGGATACCTGTTCTGCGGTGACCTCATCTTCCGGGGCTCCATCGGCAGGACGGACCTGCGGGGCGCTTCGCTGCAGGCCCTGCTGCGCGCGGTGAAGGAGAAGGTGTGGGACCTGCCGGACGATACGCGCATCCTGCCCGGGCACGGTCCGGAGACCACCCTGGGCGAGGAGAAGCGGTATAATCCTTTCCTCAAGGGATTATAAGGATCCGGCTCGGGAAGCATCGAACCCGAGGCTCCTAAAGGTACGGCGTATGGCAGCAAAGGTCACGCCCGGGCAGGGATTTGAGGGGGTAAGCGGGAAGATTTCCTTAGTCGATGCAACGGCGGGGTGAACGGCGGCCGCGCGCGGGGAAGACCCGTGGTGACGTGTCGGACAAAGAGAGGATCTGAAGGGTGGAAGCCAGGGCTCCAAAGGGTATCGCGGACGTGTTGCCGCCCGAGAGCGGACGCTGGCGCCTGGTGGCGGAGATGGGGACGGCTCTCTTCCGCGCCTACGGCTACCGCGAGATCGTCCTCCCCGTCATGGAATACACGGAGGTGTTCGCGCGGGGAATAGGACAGGGCACGGACATCGTGCAGAAGGAGATGTTCACCTTCAAAGACAAGGGCGGCCGCAGCCTCACCCTGCGCCCCGAGGCCACGGCGGGCGTAGCCCGCGCCTTCGCGCAACACCACCTGGACGCGGCCGGGCTGCCGGTGAAACTGTATTACCAGGGGCCGATGTTCCGCCACGAGCGCCCCCAGGCGGGGCGCTACCGTCAGTTCAACCAGCTGGGCATAGAGCTCATCGGCTCGCCCCATCCCAGCGCCGACGCCGAGGTCATCCTGGTGTGCAGCGAGTTCTTCTCCCTGCTGGGCATCGCGACCGACCTCGTGCTCAACAGCGTGGGAGACGCCGAATGCCGTCCCGCATACGTGGAAGCCCTCAAGGGGTACCTCGAGAAGAGCCGCGGTGCATTATGTGAGGACTGCCGCAGGCGCGCGATCGAGAATCCCCTGCGGGTGCTCGACTGCAAGGTGGAGAGCTGCGCCGCGGTCATATCCAAGGCTCCCGGCCTGGAGGGCTTTCTCTGCGACGCCTGCCGCGAGCACTACCGGGAAGTGGAGGAGCTTCTGCACTCGGCCTCCGTACCCTTCCGCCGCGACCAGCGCCTGGTGCGAGGGCTCGACTATTATACCCGCACGGTGTTCGAGTTCCAGGACCCACAGGCGGGAGCCCAGAACACCCTGTCCGCGGGCGGCAGGTACGACAACCTGGTGGGGGAGCTGGGTGGAAAGCCCACCCCTGCCACCGGCTTCTCCATCGGCATGGAACGGGTGATGCTGGCGGGGCCCCGCCTGGAGGAGGAGGAAGCAGCCGGGGTATACGTCATGGCTATCGGGGAAGAGGCGCGCGTGGCGGCCTTTACCCTGGCCTACAGGCTCAGGAGCGAGGGCATACTGGCGGAACTCGACCACCTGCGCCGCAGCCCCAAGGCGCAGATGCGCGAGGCGGACCGCGGAGGTTTCGCCCTGAGCGTGATCATCGGCGGGGAGGAACTGGCCGGCGATTTCTTCACCCTGCGCGATATGGCGGAGGGCGGGCAGGAAAAGGTGGAGAAGAACGCGCTGCTGATGACCGTAAGAGAACGCCTGCAACGGTAGGGCCGGCACCGGGTGCGCGGGACGAAAGCGGGCAGCGCACACTGCTGGCGATGATATAGAGAAACGGCTGGAGCGGCGGAGATCCACGCCGCAAGCGAAGACGGGAAGGCCATGGAAGAGAGACACTGGAGAAAGCGGACCGACTACTGCGGCGCCTTGCGCGCCGGCGACGTGGGGCGGGAGGTGGTCCTCAACGGCTGGGTGCAGAGACGCCGCGACCACGGCGGGGTCATCTTCATCGACCTGCGCGACGTCACCGGCCTGGTGCAGGTGGTGTTTAACCCGGAGATCAGCGCCGAAGCGCACGCGGCGGCGGGCGAGGTGCGCGGGGAGTACGTGCTCTCCTGCCGCGGCGTGGTGAGGGCGCGGCCGGAGGAGTCCATCAACCCCAAGCTCCCCACGGGAGAGGTCGAGGTGATGGCCGAGGAGCTGGCCGTGATCACCACCTCCCTCACCCCGCCCTTCGAGATAGAAGAGGAGTCGGGCGTGGACGAGGCATTGCGCCTGCGCTACCGCTACCTGGATATCCGCAGGCCCGACCTGCGCGACTCCCTCATCCTGCGCAGCCGGGTGACGGGCGAGGTGCGTAACTTCCTCTCATCGCGGGGATTCCTGGAGATAGAGACGCCAATCCTCACCAAGAGCACCCCGGAGGGAGCGCGCGATTTCGTGGTCCCCTCCCGCCTGCAGCCGGGCAAGTTCTACGCCCTGCCGCAGTCGCCGCAGCTCTTCAAGCAGCTGCTCATGGTGGCGGGGCTCGACCGCTACTACCAGATCGCGCGCTGCTTCCGCGACGAGGACATGCGCGCCGACCGCCAGCTGGAGTTCACCCAGATCGACCTGGAGATGTCCTTCGTGGAGCCGGAGGACGTCATCTCTCTCATGGACGAGATGTTCGCACATATCTTCCGCGAGGTGCTGGACATCGGCCTGGCCGTGCCCTTCCCCCGCATGACCTGGCGCGAGGCCATGGATCGCTACGGCACCGACCGGCCCGACACGCGTTACGGCATGGAGATCCGCGACCTCTCCGCGATCTTCAAGAACAGCGGCTTCAAGGTCTTCCGTGCCGCCCTGGACGGCGGCGGCAAGGTGCGCGGCTTCGCGGTCAACGGCCTGGCGGCGCCGCCGCGGCGCGAGCTGGATGCCATGGTGGAGGAAGCGCAGCGCCTGGGCGCCTCCGGGCTGGTGTGGATGGTGCGCGAGGGCGAGGGGGTGAGATCGCCGGTGGTGAAGTTCCTCTCCGGGGCGGAGATAGCGGCCCTGGTGCGGGATACGGGGATCGAGGAAGGCGGGGTGCTGGCGCTCGCGGCCGGCGGCGCGGAGATAAACGCCGTCCTGGCTGGCATGAGGGATTACTGCGCGCGCCGTTTCGCTCCCATCCCCGAGGAGAGGTTCTCCTTCATGTGGGTGACGGATTTCCCCCTCTTCGATTGGGACGAGGAGGAGAAGAGATACAGGAGCAACCATCACCCTTTTACCAGCCCTTGACGGGAATGCCTCGGCTACCTGGAAGAGCGGCCGCTGGAGGCCACCTCCGA